>CALEJC010000151.1 GCA_937898205.1 uncultured Bacteroidales bacterium | reverse complement strand
CCCTCGTACTCGCCCTCGATGCCCAGCGAGGCGAGGATTTCCTTGCCCTCCTCGTCACGCACGCTTGAGATCGTGCCGCGCTCCATGCCGCGGATGCCTGAGCAGAGGTAGAATGCAGCAGCGAGTGCTCCGGCAGGATACTCCTCCTGCGGGATGTGCTCACAGAATTTCATTGCTTTGACATGGGCGCCAAGTACACCCGGAGGAGTCACCATCGGCACACCTCTCTTTTCCAGCTCTTCAACAAGATATTTGATGTAGTTTGGACTCTGGCATATCATGGTCTCGTCAAGGGTTTCATAGAGACCCACTGCCATGGATTCGATTTCTCTCACAGAGATACCGCCATAGGTAAGGAAGCCTTCATAAAGAGGGATCATCGCCTCCATCTTGGCATAGAGTGCCCTCTGGTTTGTGCAGATACCGCCACCTCGAGATGAAGAGAGCTTGCGGGCAGAGAAGTAGACGATATCGGCAAGTCCGGTCATCATCTTGAGGATCTCTCCGATGGAGTTTTCCTTCCAGTTTTCTTCACGCTGCTTGATGAGGTAGGCGTTTTCTCCGATGAGGCTGGCATCCAGCACAAGCATGATCTTGTACTTATCAGCTATCCTTCTGACATCCATTAAGTTGGCAAGAGAGAAAGGCTGTCCGCCGATGAGGTTGGTCGATGCCTCCATGCGGATAAACGGGATGTTTTCTACTCCGTGTTCCTGGATGCACTTCTCTAGTTTCTCGATATCGATATTGCCTTTGAAAGGATAGTCGGACTTCAGCTCAAAAGCTCTGTCATGGAGAAGCTCCACAATCTTACCACCGTTTTCCTGGATATGAGCAAGAGCAGTGGTAAAGTGGTAGTTCATCGGAATAATATTGCCAGGTTTGATAAAAGTCCTGCAGATCACATTTTCCGCGGCACGTCCCTGATGCACAGGGAGAAGATAGTTCTTGCCCAGAACATCCTTAACAGCTTTGAGCAGGCGGTCAAATGACTGCGATCCGGCATAGGCATCGTCGGCACGCATCATCGCAGAAAGCTGCTCATCACTCATCGCATTGGTACCGCTGTCGGTGAGCATATCAAGAAAAACGTCCTTGGTACTCAGACGAAAGGTATTAAAACCGGCTTCTTTGATCGCATCAAGTCTGCGCTCGATGGGTACGAGATGAAGTTTCTGCACGACGCGGACTTTATGAAGCTCGAGAGGGAGATCATCTCCTTTGTAGAATTTTACTTTGGTCATCGCTTTAGTTGTTATGTAAAAGAGCCTCACAGCGGTTCTGCAAGGCTCTTATATGGATAGTAAAAAATTAAGCTTTGTGCTGGAGAGCAGCCTTCACAAATGCTGTCATGACAGGATTTGGTTTCTCCGGAGTACTCTGATACTCTGGGTGGAACTGCACTCCGACATAGAATGGATGATCAACCATCTCGACCACCTCAACGAGACCGGTCTTAGGATTGATACCTGTCGCTTTGAGACCTGCCTCCTCAAGGGCTGCGAGGTACTCAAGATTGAGCTCGTTGCTATGATGATGACGCTCAGAGATCACATCCTTGCCATAAATATCATGGATGCGAGAGCCCTTCTCAAGCTCACACTCATAAGCACCAAGTCTCATGGTCTCGCCCTTCTCTGTTGTAGCCTTGAGGTCCTCCATAGGGCAGACCACAGGGTTGGTTGTCTGAGGGTTAAGGTTGACCGGAGATGCATCCTTGAGTCCGAGGACGTTGCGGGCATACTCCACGACAGCCATCTGCATACCGAGGCTCACGCCAAGCATAGGGACATTATTCTCTCTTGCATACTGACATGCAAGGATCTTTCCTTCAAGACCTCTCTCACCGAAGCCCGGAGCGACAAAGATTCCGTCCATACCTGCAAGAGTCTCAGCCACATTTTCAGGGGTAAGGTGAGCACTCTGGACAGTGTGTACCTTGACCTTACAGTCGTTGGCTGCACCGGCGTGGATAAATGACTCATATGTAGACTTATAAGCATCCTGAAGCTCTACATATTTACCCACGAGAGCGACATTGATCTCATGCTTTGGATGCTGAAGTTTGTCAAGGAATGATCTCCAGACAGCGAGATCCGGCTGAGTGAAGTTGTTGATGCGAAGGTGACGCACCACAAGCTCGTCAAGGTGCTCCTCATGCATATTCAGAGGCACCTGATAGATGCTCCATGCGTCGATAGACTGGATCACATGACCAGGCTTGACGTTACAGAAAAGTGCTACCTTCTTTCTAAGGTCGGCATCGAGAGGATGCTCTGTGCGGCAGACGATGATATCAGGCTGCACACCATCTCTCTGAAGCATCTGCACTGAGTGCTGGGTAGGCTTGGTCTTGAGCTCCTTAGCAGCGCTAAGATAAGGCACAAGAGTAAGATGGATACACATACAATCCTCTTCAGGAAGCTCCCACTGAAGCTGTCTCATGGCTTCGATATAGGCCAGAGACTCCATATCACCTACAGTACCTCCGATCTCTGTAATCACGACATCATACTTGCCTGTATTGCCAAGAAGAAGCATGCGTCTCTTGATTTCATCTGTGATATGAGGCACAATCTGAACTGTCTTTCCGAGGTATGCACCTTCTCTCTCCTTGGAGATCACATAGTTGTATACTCTACCTGCAGTCACGTTGTTTGCTCTGCTGGTAGGCACACCAAGGAAACGTTCATAATGACCAAGGTCAAGGTCACCCATTGCTCCATCTTCTGTCACATAGCACTCGCCATGCTCATATGGATTGAGCGTACCTGGGTCAACATTGATATAGGGATCAAACTTTTGGATTGTAACTCTCAGACCTCTTGCCTGAAGAAGTTTTGCAAGGGATGCTGCGATGACTCCCTTGCCGAGTGACGAAGCCACTCCTCCCGTAACGAAAATATATTTAGTATCCATAACGGGATACAAATATAAAAATAAAGTTCGTAAATTTGTGCTCATGAAAGGATTTTTTGAAAAATTTCTACTTCTGATTTTGTGCTCTTTTTTTCTGACGGCATCGTCATGTGCCGCTCAGGTCAAAGAATACAAAATTAAAGTCGTAAACACCTACCCACATAGCACAGAAGCCTATACCCAGGGTCTCTTTTTCCACGACGGATCGCTCTACGAGAGCACAGGACAGTTTGGAAGCTCCAGCTTCCGCATGGTGGAGATGAAGACAGGAAAGGCTCAGCGAAAGCTTGACTTCGGGAAGAAATATTT
>CALEJC010000150.1 GCA_937898205.1 uncultured Bacteroidales bacterium | reverse complement strand
TATAGAAATCATGGATAAAGAAGAAATATTGTATTAGGGGTGATAAAATGATAAATCCTAATGAGTATGGTAGCTTATTGTTTGATGAAAAAGAAAAAGAGGCCATTCGCGCAAACGAAAAGGCCTCCCGCTTTGTTAAGCATAACACTTTATTAAAGTAAATACTACGCCTTAGGTTTAATTACTTTTCCGGCTCCACTGACATCCCAGCTCAGGTCGTCTGAGCGAAGACCCGACAGATCAAGGACTCCGGCTCCACTTATATCCGCACGGGCCTTTTCTGCAGTTCCGTTGACTTCAACATCTCCTGCTCCTGACACATCCAGATCAAAATCCTTGCAATCAAGATTGTCAATCTTGAGTTCTACGGCTCCTGAAGCATCGATATCTACCTTGTCAGCAACAAGTCCGTTGATGTAGGCCTCAGCTGCTCCGCTTAAAGGCATCTGGAAAGTCTTGCCTGCATAGATTGGCGCAGTGGATTCAAATGCTCCGGCACCTGTAACTGTTACCCAAGAGAGCTTCTCAGAACTCAGCTGCACTTCTATATCCCTGATATTCCTAAAGTTGGGATGACGATCAATCTTGATCACGAGCTGATCATTATCCTGAACAAACAAGATGTAATCAACAACATTGTCCGGAGCCGATATTGTGCAAGAAGCAGGGCCCGGGCTATAAATCACTTTGACAGGAAACTCAATATTAAGAAGTGAGAAATCAGTGATCTCAACAGTCTTGGTCACATAATTATCACTTGCACTAATTACATTCTCGCCGGAAACTTCATCTTCAAACCACTCTATAACAGAGTCTGAGACCTTTACAAAATGACAAGAACTCAAAGACAACAAGAGCGACAATGCGCTGATTATAAATACAATACGTTTCATTATTCGATTATCTTTTTAATATCTATACCTAATAACTGAGCTCTATTGATAAAGGCGGGGAGCTCTTCCTCGATAAACTTGCGACGTTCAGAATCCTGGATCTGGTCAATAGCGTCTCCTGCAACAAAGAAGCCTATGCCTCTCTGGTTGAATATGATGCCACGTGCAGCAAGCAATTCATAGGAACGTGCGACTGTGTTGGGGTTTACTCCTATCGCAGCACCCCACTCCCTCACAGAGCTGATGCGATCCATCGGCTTGATCTCTCCTGAGAGGATGCGCTCACAGATATTGTCGGCTATCTGCACATAAATTGGCTTGTTGGGGTCAAAAATCATAGTCTAATGCTTTATAGTTTTAAGTCTTAGGAAGATGAGTCCGCTAAGCACCACAAAGTAGATAGCGTAGATGATTGTCAGATAGTTATTGATGTAGGTCACCACCTGTGATGGGGTCAGATCGGCTAAAAACTTCTCAATATCATTAAGTTCCTCAATAAATGGAAGTCCGACAATAGTCGAGATAATTGAGATTCCCATCAACACCAGAATTGTTTTTGCGGCCTTGGACTTTTTGAAGACGATTGCACCAAGAAGAAACGGAAGTACGGCTGTGACGCAATAGGTGATATACAGCATAACAAAATTTACACTGACGCCATCCACAATTTCTTCTGTTCCAAAAAGCACTGGAAGTCTAAACTCCGATATGATTGGTGCTCCATAGAAACTTGGGAAGATGAGGCCCATGACTGCATCAACACCAAGCAACATCAACGCAAGAGCAACAGGGACCACAAGTGCCGATACGATTATCATAGAAAGAGTTTTCTCACACAACGATGCCGGCATCAAGACATAATCCGTACCTGCTTTTTTATTGGTGAGATGGCCATATATCTTACTTGGAGAGGTAATCATGGTGACAAAAAACGCTGCTACGATGCCGACGAGTCCCACATGGGACAAATCCTCTGCAAAGCCTTCACCTCTTACCAGGCTGGCGACCTCAACCAGGAAGAAAACCATTGCCGGCATCAGACAGCAGATCAGGAAGGACAGACCCCACTGATTTTTGGCATTGCGGAGGTCATTTAGGAAGAAGGCACCAAACCTCTTGAAATTAAATATGTTACTCATTATTGAAAAGGGCTTTAACGATTGATTTGTTTTTATGGATAGCGTTGAAGAGAGCTTCGATATTTACCTTGCTGTCTTCTTTGCGAGTGTTAGGATATACCTGGATAAAACCGCCAGGAAGCTGCTCAGAGTAAAGGCTCTCAGGCTTGATTGTGCTGCCATAGTCAAAGAAAAGCTTGTCGGAGATCTGCTCCAGACCGGCATTGAGTAGCACATCCGCTTTATCAAGGATAATGATTGGATCGATCACGTTTTCAAGATCCCTCACCTGATGAGTAGAGATTACTATGATCGAGTCTTCCTTGGTATACTTCATCAAAGCCGATCTGAACTGCGCCTTGGACGGGATATCAAGTCCGTTGGTCGGCTCATCCATAAACAGATAAGTAGGAGCACATGCAAGAGCAAAGGAGATATGAGTCTTCTTGAGCTGGCCGCAAGACATCTTATTCATCTTCTGCTGGGCATCAACCTCAAACATCTGCATGATTTCACAGAAAATTTCTTCTGAGTAGTTTGGCCAGAACTTGCCTCTGCTCCTAGCCCACAGAAGAGCCTTATCGTTTGGGGCAGCCACTTCGTCCGGGATATATATAAGTTGTGAGAGGAAGTCAGGCTCACGCTTATAAGGATTAAAGCCATCGCAGTCAATAGTGCCATTCTGTGTCTTCTTTAGACCACAGAGCAATGTGAGAAGAGTTGTCTTGCCAACTCCGTTTTCTCCAAGCAGGCCATATATCCTGCCGGGAAGAAGCTCCATTGAGATATTTTTCAATACCTCGTTGGCTCCATAACTAAAAGCTAAATTGTCAATCTTGATCATACTATATAATATATGTTACTTTTGCCTACTAGTGTACTAGTGTACTAGTGTCTTAATACACCACAAAGATAGTGCAGATTTTTATAATTCCAAATTTTTATTCAAAATTATTTTCAAATACCTACTTTTGAGTATCACCTGTGGCCGCAACGTATGCGTTTTTTTGGTAACTTTGCGCCATGATTGAACGCAGTTTTAAACAGACAGACAAGATGAGAAACGTCATCGTCCAAGGCGACTCTTCTCTACTAATGGCCATGAGCAATTTTGAGATTCCTCTTGGATTTGGAGAGCTCACTGTCAAGGAAGTGTGTGACAATCAAGATATTGACGTGGATACATTTCTCACTATCGCCAACTTCATAAACGGAAACAGCTACAACAACGAGAGTGTATCACTTCCCTCACTGATGAAGTACCTGCGCAATGCTCACTCATATTTCCTGGACTTCAAGCTCCCTGCCATAAGGAAAAATCTCATCGAGTCTCTAGACTACTCCGGAAGCGATGACTTCTCTCTGGTTGTAATGAGATTCTATGATGAGTATGTGACCGAGGTCCGCAAACACATGGAACACGAGGACACGACCGTATTTACATATACAGACCGCCTGCTGGGCGGCATCAAGGACAGCGAATACAGCATCGCTTCATATTCCAAGAAACACGGTCACTTCGACAAGCTCAAAGAGCTCAAGGACTTGATCATCCGCTACTATCCCAATAAAGACAATAGCAGACTCTACTCTGTGCTTTATGATATCATAGTGTGTGAGAACGATCTCAATTTCCACTGTAATATTGAAGATCAGCTCTTCATCCCGTGTGTTCAAAAGCTCGAATCGCAGATTTCCGTCAAATCTTTATCTAAAAAAGAGACAGATATAAAGGAAGAATCTTCCACAAATCAGGAGTCACTCAGCATCAGAGAGAAGGAGATAATTGCTTGCGTAGCCAAGGGCATGTCCAATAAAGAGATAGCCGATCACCTGAATATCTCATTCCATACAGTCACTACACACCGCAGAAACATCTCCGGCAAACTGCAGATCCACACCTCTGCCGGTCTGACCATCTACGCAATCGCAAACAATCTGGTCAACATGGATGACTTGAAAAGTATTTAAGCATTTTATGGTTTCAAAAGCAATATATGGGCACATCGCCTGTTTTGTCGCCTACGCAATCTTTGGTATAAACATCATTGTCTGCAAAGACCTCACAAACAGCAACCTCATTTCCCCGGTCGGGCTATATAGCATTCGCGCGATATGCGCAGCGGCAATCTTCTGGATTCTATCCATCTTTACTCCCAAAGAAAAAGTCGATAAGAAGGACTTCATCAAGTTGCTCGCAGCCTCGGTTACGGGATTTCTTCTACCCCAGTTGAGTTTTTTGATGGCAATCCCCATCACAACTCCGATGAACTGCTCCATCATCACAGCCACTCAGCCCATCTACACCATGTTTATCGCTGCATGGGCGCTCAAGGAGCCTATCACCTTCAAAAAGGCAGGAGGTGTGGCACTCAGCTTTGCCGGCATACTCTTCCTCATCTTCAATAGCATGCATGGTGGAGGAAGCGGCGAGACCCATCCGATGGGCATCGTCCTGATGATCATCAACAGCATCGTCTTTGCACTCTATCTGGGACTGTTCAAGCCATTGATCGCCAAGTATTCCGTGGTTACATATCTCAAATGGATATTCCTCTTTGCAACAGCCATGTCCCTGCCGGTATCGGCCGATGAGATCATCAATATCGACTTCAAGGCCATCCCTACCGACTTCATCTGGGAGCTTGGATACCTGATCATCTTTGCCACAGTCATCAGCTACTTCCTCATCCCTATCGGCCAGAGAAACATCCGTCCGACTCTTGTGAGCATGTACAGCTACTTCCAGCCGCTCATCGCCACAGGGCTCAGCATCGCCCTTGGAGTAGAGACACTTGGCTGGCAGAAGATTGTCTCTGCCATCATGGTCTTCACCGGAGTCATCCTCGTAAGCCGCAGCCGCAGCGCCAGCACAAAACAATAAAACGAGACCTTTAAGGCCTCGTTTTATTGATATTATTATTCTCTTAAGCAGCAGGATTACTCCTCAGCTGGCTTGAGAGTTGAATATACATTGGTAACATCCTCGTCATCTTCAAGAAGATTTGTGAGCTTGTCAAGCACTACTCTTGCCTCAGCTGAAACCTCCTTGAGGTCTACGTTAGGGATGCGCTCAAAGCCACCGGAGATCAGCTCATAGCCGTTGTCTTCGATGTACTTCTGGATCTGACCATAGGCGGTGTAATCACCATAGATTACGATTTCGTTGGTAACGTTGCCGTCCTTATCCTCAGACTCCTGAGCAAAAAGCTCCTCAACACCATAGTCAATCATCTCAAGCTCAAGCTCCTCAAGATCAACACCTTCCTTCTCCTTGATGCGGAAAGTACATTTGTGATCAAACATGAAGCTCACTGAGCCAGAAGTGCCAAGAGAACCACCACACTTATTGAAGTAGCTTCTCACATTGGCCACTGTGCGAGTATTATTGTCTGTGGCTGTCTCCACGAGGTAGGCGATACCATTAGGGCCATAACCCTCAAAGAGCACCTCCTTGAAGTCACCCTGCTTGCTCTCGGTAGCCTTCTTGATTGCGCGCTCGATGTTTTCCTTAGGCATCTGCTCTGAGCGAGCCTCAGCGATAAGAGCACGAAGACGTGGGTTACCTGTCACATCAGGACCACCTGCCTTTACTGCAATTGTGATTTCCTTACCAAGCTTGGTAAAAGTGCGGGCCATGTGGCCCCATCTCTTGAATTTTCTTTCCTTGCGGAACTCAAACGCTCTTCCCATAATTACTCAGAAACTCTAGCGATGTACTTATTGATGTCGTATGCTTCGATTGATGAAGGATACTTATCCTTGATAGTCTCGTAGCAGTCAAGAGCTGCAGCCTTGTCGCCCATAGCCTCAAGAGCAACACCCTTCTTGAGAAGGTATGTGGCAGCAAAGATATTGTCGGCAACTGCAACAGCAGCGTCATAGCTTGCAACTGCAGCCTTGTAATCCTCAAGACCTACATAGGCGTCACCCTCACAAGCCTTAGCGCGAGCAGCGAGGATAGGCTCCTTGCCTTTATACTTTGCGAGATATGAGAGAGCACCCTCATAATCACCAAGCTGAAGAGCGCAGATACCTGCATAAAGAGGCATGCTCTTGCCGGCCTTATTGCCATACTCATCAAGGATAGCTGCAAAACCAAGGTTGTTGCCATCACCATTGAGTGCAAGCTCGTACTCACCGTTGGCAAAAAGTGACTCTGCAGGATAGGCCTGCTCAAGAGCCTCGGCAACCTGCTTCTCGTATACGAAGTTATAGTATGCAAAGATACCCAAACCGATAACGAGCACTGCGATTACTGTACCCCAGATGCACTTTTTGTTTTCATTGAAAAACTTTTCAGCTGTAGACACGGTTTCAACGATATTCTCCTCACGTGCCTCAAATCTGTCTTTTGTGTTCTTGTTTGCCATATTATTAGTCTTTATTATTTCCTGAATAAACGGGGTTTACCCAATAGCCCGCAAATTTAGTCAATTTTGTTGAACTAAACAAAGTAATTTTTATCCTAAATATTGCTTATCTTTGTGTGAACTAAAACTCAGATGCCCAGTCTAAAAAAAATAGTCATTCAGAACTTCCGCAATATCCAATTGCAAGAGATTGAGTTCTCCCCAAACATCAACTGCATCAGTGGTGGCAACGGAGAGGGCAAGACCAACTTGCTCGATGCCATCTGGTATCTCTCCATGACAAAGAGCGCCTTTGCGAGTTCCGACAATTTCAACTTCCGCTATGGCTGTGACGCTTTTTCTCTTCTGGGGCACTACCAGCTGGACAACGGCACAAGCACAAAGATCGGCATCCAGGTCAGCAAGGATTCTGACAAAAAGCTGAAAAGAGACGACAAGGCATGTCTCAGGTTTGCAGAGCACATCGGTCTTCTTCCGATAGTCATGGTCTCCCCTGCCGACATCTCGATGGTGAGTTCCGCATCTGAAGAGCGCAGAAAATTCATCAACAGCGTCCTGTCTCAGATGGATAAGCAGTATCTCATTGAAGTACAGACATATAACAAATATCTCACACAGCGCAACAAGCTCCTCAAAGCAGGCATAGCAGACGAAGAGCTGCTCAGCACATTTGACTACAAATTGGCCGAATTTGCCCAGCCTATCTTTGAGAAGCGCAAGGCATTCTGCGAGAGTCTTATCCCCATCGTGCAGCGCTACTACAGCGAGATCTCCGGAGGCAAGGAAGAGGTCAGCATCCAGTATAGTTCCGCACTCAGCAAGGCTTCGCTCATCGACTTGCTGAAAGAGCATCGCGAGCAGGATCGTCTGCTCAAATTTACCGGCACAGGCGTGCACAGGGACGATTTCCTATTTGCCATGGGCGGGCATCCGATCCGTCGCTGCGGC
>CALEJC010000149.1 GCA_937898205.1 uncultured Bacteroidales bacterium | reverse complement strand
ATCTTGCTCTTCTGCCGGTGAGGTAGTCGAGAGTGAGAGACGGGATATCTTCCGGAATGGACTCTTGCAGGCATCCCTCAAAAACCAGCTCTCCACCGAAACGTCCGGCCCTGGGACCGATGTCGATCAGATGGTCGGCAGCACGGATAATCTCCTCATCATGCTCCACCACGACCACGGTATTTCCCAGATCACGAAGCCTTCTGAGAACAGAGATAAGTCTCTGTGTATCACGAGGATGAAGACCGATACTAGGCTCGTCAAGGATATACATAGAGCCCACAAGGCTCGATCCCAAAGCGGTCACAAGACTGATGCGCTGGCTCTCTCCTCCGGAAAGGGTGTTACAAGCTCTGCTCAAGGTTAGGTAGCTGAGGCCCACATCTTTAAGGCAGTTCAGACGAGAGATGATTTCATTAAGCGGATCAGCTATGATCTCTCTCTCCGAGGCAGAAAGCTGAAGGCCCAAGATAAAGTCAAGTGCCTGATCGACATTGAGCGAGAGGAACTCATGGATATTCTTGCCTCCAATCTTTACCCAGAGCGCTTCGGGACGCAGACGGCTTCCGCCACAGGAGTGACAGACAGTCTTGCCGCTGAAGCGACTGAGCATATATTTAAACTGTATCTTATATCGCTGAGTCTCCACCCAAGAGAAGAACTCTCTGATGCCCACAAATGTGCTGTCATCGCCTTCGACATGCTTGGTGTTCCAGATAATATCACGCTGAGACTCCGTGAGTTTGCAATAAGGCTCAAAGATCGGGATCTTATATCGCTGGGCGTTTTTGATGAGCAGGTCCTTGAACCAGGACATCTTCTCGCCTCGCCAGCATGCGATGGCTCCGTCGTAGATGCTCTTGGTTTTATCGGGGATCACCAGATCTTCGCTGATGTCTATAATCTTGCCCAGACCACCACAGACCTGACAAGCGCCAAGCGGAGAGTTGAAGCTAAAAAGGTATTCGTCAGGCTGTCTGAAGCTCATCCCGTCTCTTTCAAAACGCGAGCAGAAATGCTTAAGCTGTCCAGTATCAGTTGCCAAATACATATCCCCAAGTCCTTGAGAAAACGCAAGTTGCACTGAAGACAGTAGTCGAGTGCGAGTGTCGGCATCCATCTCCTGTCCGTCAAGGCGAGCGCGATCAAGAAGCAGATAGGCCTGCTTGATGCTGTCGACTCCCTGCTGAAGGGCATCATCTATCCTAAAAGGACGGCCGTCGGCATAAAGACGATTGAAGCCTTCTTCCTTGAGAGAAATAAGGAGCTCAGTATGGTCTTCTCTTTGAGACCATTTGAGTTCAGAAAGGATATAAAAAGTGCCGCTCTGAGCCGAGAGATGGCTCATCACATCTGCCACGGAATCACTACGTACTTCCTCGCCGCTGATCGGAGAATAGGTCTTGCCGATGCGGGCATAGATCAGGCGAAGGAAGTCGTAAATCTCTGTGGTCGTGGCCACGGTAGAGCGCGGATTGCGAGTGGTGACTTTCTGCTGGATGGCTATTGCAGGGGCGATCCCCTCAATGCTGTCCACGTCCGGCTTGGACATCCTGCCCAGAAACTGACGGGCATAAGAAGAGAGGCTCTCCGAAAAGCGCCTCTGTCCTTCTGCATATAGAGTATCAAATACAAGAGAGGATTTGCCAGAGCCGGAAATTCCTGTCACAACGACGAGTTTCCCCCTGGGCACATCCAAGCTCAGGTTTTTAAGATTATTAACCCTCGCTCCCCTTATCTTGATCTTCTCTGACACTGTTTTTAAATCCTGCTAGCCAGTCTTTTCCCCATATTGCCCACACAGCACCTACAACTGCACCAAGGAATGCCATGATTACAAGGATCTTGGCTTTGCTTGGAGCTGTCTTCTTGGTTGGACGAGTCGGAGGATCCATCTCGGCAAATACCGGAGTCTCCTTCTGAACCATCACCTTGGCAGACTCAAGCTGCTGAGCACAAGAGTTATAGAGTTGGTAAGCCAGCTCACTCTCATTCTGGAGTCTCTGCTGCTCAATCATCACGCTCTGACGAGTCACACCCTGGTTGGCATCCACATAACGTGCATATTTCTGCTGCGCGGCGTAGTAGTCTTCCTTAGCATCGTCATAAACACTCTGATAGTACTCAAGATCCTTTCTAGACTTCTGTGTGCGGTAATCTGTCACGAAGTTCTGAAGGCTAGAGATTACCTCCTTGGCCAGAGTATAAGCCACATCAGGATTTTGAGTTACAACTGAGATGCTGATAAGAGAGGTCTTCTTGTCGACTGTGATTGAAATGCTTTCTTTGATAGCTTTAACAAGTTCCTCCTGCTCAAGAGTGAGTGCTTGAGGATTTATATTGGCATAGCCTTCTACCGGCTCTTCTTTTTCTCTAAAGATACCCATCACAGCACCAATAGCCTTTCCTGGAAGCTTCAAAATAGCATTCCACCAAGGGGCAGAGGTGTATTCCTTGAGGTAAGTATAGAGATCTGTCTGAACAGTCTCTTTTTTATACTCAAACTCCACAGGCACCGAGAATAGTCCCACAATGAATGGATTTGAGTTCACGATCTGAGGATAAAGCTCAGGATAGAAAGCATCGGCAGTTGTGGTGCTGGAGAGATTGATACCGGCCATAGCTGCAAGTGAAGATAGACTTCCACCAGCAGACTTAGACACAGTCTCAGGGGCAAGAGTTGCACTCACTGTATAGGTCTTAGGAATGCTGAATCCCACGATAAGACCCACTACAGCAGCGACTCCACAGCACTTGAGGATAAATTTCCAGTTTTTGAGTGCCTTGCGCACCAGTTCCATAATATCTATCTCATCCTCATCATAGTAGTGAGGATCCTGATATGGAGCATTATAATTTCTTTCTTCCATGGCTGTTTATCTTATAAGACTACCAATCATTGCCATCATTGACACGATACTTGAAGAAGCACTTGTGAGTGCAGAGATCTCGCCAAGGCTCACAGGCTGACGCTCAGGCTTAGCAGGAACGATGATGGTACAGCCAGGCTCAATGCGGAATCCTGCCTTCTTAGAGCTTGCGGCTGAGCCGTTCATATAGATGGCATAGACTTTTGATTTCTTGGCATCCTGACTATATCCACCTGCCGCATTGATATAATAGCTGAGCGGCTTGCCAGGTACGTATGTTACTGCATTAGGGAACATCACCGAACCCTGGATGGTCACTGTATATTCAGTCTCCGGCACCACGATGCGGTCACCTGGCTTGAGCATGATATCCCACTCTGTGCCAGGATTGTCCATCGCCTTCTGGACATCGATTGCCACGTTGATAGTGCCGCTAAGGTTGAGATCTGCCACATCGACAGAGTCTCTTCTTGCATTTCTGCTCATCAGGCGTTCAACCTCTTCTGCGCTTGCAGCACTTGTCCTTCTTACTACCTTCACTCCAGGTGTGTAGGCCTGAGAAGTGAAGCCACCTGCTCTTTGGATCAACTCAGAGATCCTCTCTCCTTTGCTGATGAGGGAATACTCTCCCGGGAAAGTAAACTCACCTTCAAGAGTGACATACTGCTGCTCGGAATATCCCGGAGCAGGACGCACTGACACCACATCATAAGGCATCAGCACAAAGTCATCTGCCCCGGCGACAAGGCCGTCCTTGATTGGGAAAGAGAATGTCTCTCCCACCACGTCGGTTGCCACAACGCCGTTTCTGTCGATCACTCTGCGAGCGACATCGACACGGGCAAGAGATGCTCCGTCAAGAAGGCCACCTGCCATGATGATAAGGTCCTCGACATTGGTGTTTTCTGCAAATGCAAAGGTCGAAGGATTAGCCACCATACCATTGATGGTCATAGTGCCACGGTCATTGATCTCGTGCTTGCCTGAAACCACAAGCACATCGTTTTTCTTCAGGAGGACATCTTCAGCCTGACCACCTACAATCGCACCGATGTTTACAGAAACAACCTCAAGACTGAGGTCAGCCTTTTCTCTAAGGATCACGGCTCTTGAGAGGAATGCATCCTCTGTGAGACCACCGGCGCGCTTTACAAGCTGCTTGACTGTGGCGATCTCATCACCAAGCTCAAAGGTGCCCGGGCGGAAAACAAAGCCCCTCACTTCAACTTTGTTGGTATATCTGTCAAGAGTCTCATCAATCGAGATCTCGTCACCGTTGGCCATCACGAAGTTTGAGAAATTGGCCTTTGCCACTGTATAGAGGCTCTTCTCGGCACCATTGTTTCTCTCCACTCTCACATCCTCCTCGTAGGCTCCGGCAGCAAAGCCACCGGCATAGTCGATGAGGTCCTGAAGAGTCTCGGCAGAGGTAAGTTCATAGAACATTGGTCTTTTGGCCTTACCACTCACCTTGACAAGGTTCTGATATGGAGGGACGATGATCACATCACCTTCCTGAAGTCTGAGGTCTGTGTCAAAAGCGCCTTTGAAGATATAGTCATAGATATCCACCGTAGCCACTTCCTTGCCGGACCTCATCACCTTCACTTCGCGGAGAGAACCTGTCTCTGTGACGCCACCTGCGTTATAAAGCGCATGGAACACGCTTGAAAACGAAGACAGACGGAAAGTGCCCGGCGCCACCACTTCTCCCATCACATTGACCTGGATGGTCCTAATCTGGCCGAGAGACACGCTCACCGAAGACTGCTGGCCCTCAAGGCCTGAGTATTTAGATGCGAGAGTGCGACGGATCTTGGCTGTAGCCTGGTCAATGGTAAGGCCGCTAAGGTTCACCGGGCCTACCTGGCTGATATGTATCCTTCCTTCCGGAGAGATGGTCTCGCTAAAAGAAGCCTCATTGTAGCCCCAGATATCGATCATCACCTCATCGCCGGGGCCAAGGCGGTAGTTCTGAGGGGTCGCAGCATTGGCGTTTGGCTCAAAGCTGAGGTCTTCATTGTTGAAGATATCGTGACCGAAGATACGTTCTTCGCGTGGAAGGATCTCCTCGCCATACTGACCAAACTGAGTACCGAGGCTATCTGCAAGGAAGTCCACCTCACCTGCAGAGAGGCTCAATCTTTCCTGTGACTCAAATCTTGTCCCTGCATAGCCAGAAACTGCTTCTTTACTAGATTTTTTAGGATTGGCGACAGAATTGCGAGTCCTGCCAGATCCCGAAGTCAAGGCGGAGCTGGTCGCCTGCTGGCCCTGATACTTCTTCTGGATGCGCTCTGCCTGCTCCTTTGTCACTCCACGGGCGAGAAGCTCTGCGCCGATCTGATCTTTACTTTTACCCGACTCAAGTGAAGTCTGGACATACTTTACTACCTGCTCGTCTGTCATCTGAGCTTGGGCTGTGAGGCCGGCGCTCAAAAGCGCGATTACAGCAAGAATGAAGATTCTTTTCATTTCCTAACGTATACAATTTTCCATTAACCTTCAAAGATACTGAAAATATCGGTATAATACAACAAAAAAGCCTTGGAGACATCTCCAAGGCTTTTGCGGTGCGGAAGGGACTCGAACCCTCGACCTCCGGCGTGACAGGCCGGCATTCTAACCAGCTGAACTACCGCACCAATAGTAGCTGCTTGTGTTTCGTAAGCGGATGCAAATATAAGGACAAATTTTGAATCCGCAAGTTTTTTTTCAAGATTTTTAAGAAATTTTTATCATTTCTACCGGCTGCGTCCTGACAGGGTCAAGTGGCGCGTGCTGCATCTTGACCTTTGAAAAATCGATTGCCTTTAAATCTATACAGCGGATTGTGCTGTCAAAACCTGTGCGGTAGTACAGACGCAAAGCTTGCTGGTCGCTCGCGCTCGTCACCTGAGTCGCACTCTGCATTCCCGAAGGAGCGTCGCCTTTCTGGAACTGCATCCCCACAGGAATATCAAAGTTGTTCAGGACATGAAAGGCCATAGTCACAGCAGCAAATCCAGTCGGCTGCTCGGGAGCTGTGGTCTGCAGAAAAGCCGCACGCACAAATCTTGAAGGCGGGGTGAAGTCTCCCGGAAGTCCAAGCATTCCGCTGCCGCCGCCAAACTGCTTCAAGGTCACTCCGCTTGTGATATCATGAGATTGAGCAGCACCGGAGTAGAGGTTGACATAGTTGTTGAGATTGGCGAGATGCCATTGGAATCCGGGAGCATTGGTCAGCACGCCGAGCGGGTTCTCATAGAAATGAGGCTCGCCGTCCACAAATTCAAGCACTACCATTCGCCCTCCGGGCTCGGAGATGCGCCAATGCACAGCGCCAATCTTGCTGTCAAGGGTCACCAGGCGCACATTCTTGAGGCCTTCTTTTACTTCGTCGATGCACGAGAACTGCGAGAGCACCCAAGGCACAAACTGCATATCACAGAGTGTCAGATCGTTAGCCGACGCATCATAGGCGGGATATGAGCCATATTGCGGGAAGAAGAAAAGGCCCGCAGAGAGCCCCTTCTCGTTGAGACCCTCAACAACGAAGGACTCATATTCCGTATAGATGCCGGCATAGCCATAACGGGCTTTGAATTTAAGTCCGTTGGCCCCTGTCGGAGTATATGATGTCTGCACCTGACCTCTTGGAACTATTGCGTAGCCGCAATCCATCGGAGTAGCTGCCCACTCCACCGTGCGTGCCACTACACGACTACCGTCTTTTGCCGTAAAAGCAATTCCGGTACAAGCGTCTGCAGGCTGAGCCCACAAGGCGCCGATTGCCACAAGGGCATATAAAAAAATCGAGCGTTTCATATTCATAATAATTAACGCCCGATAGATTGCAAAGGATATACCAGAGCAGATTATTCCTTGATGGAATTATATGCTTCCAGCGCTCGCGCCAGGACATCAAGAGCCT
>CALEJC010000148.1 GCA_937898205.1 uncultured Bacteroidales bacterium | reverse complement strand
TAAGAGCGATGACCATCGGCACTTCCATTTCCATCAGTTGGAGCGTGAGGAAGAGGTTTCGCTCAATATTGCTGGCGTCCACTATGTTGATGATTGCCTTCGGCTTCTGCTCCAGCACAAAATTGCGGGAGATCAGCTCTTCCGCGCTATATGGAGAGAGCGAATATATTCCCGGGAGGTCGGTGATGAGCGTGTCGGGATGTCCTTTGATGACTCCGTCTTTGCGGTCGACGGTCACGCCGGGGAAGTTGCCCACATGTTGGTTTGATCCTGTGAGCTGATTAAACAGGGTCGTTTTGCCTGCGTTTTGATTGCCGACGAGAGCAAAGGTCAGAGTGCTTCCCTTAGGGAGGGCGCTGGACTCTTCTTTTTTGTTGTGAAACTTTCCCTCCTCGCCCAAGCCGGGGTGCTCACCTCTGATAAACTGGATAGGAGTCAGAGACCGGCGCTCTTTACTTGCTGGCGCATCAATGATATCTACCTCAATCTCAGATGCTTCAGAGAGCCTGAGACTCAAGCTGTAGCTGCCGACAAGCAGTTCTATAGGGTCTCCCATCGGCGCAAACTGCTTCACACTAAGCTCTCTGCCGGGGATGATGCCCATGCTCAGGAGGTGTTGTCTGAGGGCGGATTGTCCTTTGACCTCCCGGATTATTGCTCTTTGTCCTGTTTTTAGCTCTGCTAAGGTCATATTAAATGGGTATATAATGCAAAGATAAGCTATTTTTAATGGTGGGGAAATACCTAAAAGTGATGATTTTTTTAAAAAATTTTGTGGATTAAATAAAAGTGCATATATTTGCAGTCCCAAAGCGGTTGTGGTGAAATGGTAGACACGCTACTTTGAGGGGGTAGTGGGCATTGGCCTGTGTGAGTTCGAGTCTCACCAACCGCACAAAAAAGACAGTTTCGCAAGAAGCTGTCTTTTTTTGTTTACAGGAACATCCAAGGCTTTTGTCAATTATACCGGGTATAAAACAAAAAAAGAAGTTGATGTATCAACTTCTGCGAGAGGCATCGGACTATTGGTTGTCCCTCAT
>CALEJC010000147.1 GCA_937898205.1 uncultured Bacteroidales bacterium | reverse complement strand
AACACGATGATCGTAAAACAATTTCAAAGATTCTATTCAAACGCTGGGGTGAAGAACCGGCACCGGATTTGAAAGAAAAAGAACGCACTCGGTCAAGAGTGCGTTCTTTTTCTGCAAATATAGAGTCTATACCTACTCCACCACGGCACTTGGGGTGAGGGTCACAGGACCGATAAGGCCGGCGTCCTCGATCGCCCACTTGGCTGCCGAGAACAGACCGTCAGGACCCACACTACCCATACGTGCTTGGAAGTTAACATTATAGAAGATTCTCCATGTAATATTTTCTCTATCCATGTAGGAGATGCGGTTTTCCATTGAGTTGGAAACCACAAGCTTCAGAGTGCCACCCTGAGCAAGCTTCTCTGCAGGGATAGTGAGAGCAAACGGCTCGCCAAACAGGGTTCCGAGGAGCTCGTCATTGAGATAAACCTTCACGCTCTCTCTCACATTGCCAAGGTCAAGAGTCCATGCGTCTGTACTTGCCTCAACTGCAGGAAGGACAGTAGTATAAACTGCAGTACCTGAGAAGATCTCGTAGGCCTTGCCCCACTTGGTCCAAGACTCAAGATCCTTTACAGACTTGGCGGCAGGAAGTGCAGGACCTCCGGAAACAAACTCTACATCCCACTCAGACTCTACAGCAACAGGCTCTCCGGCTGCCTCGTAGAACTTGTAGTTCTCACCGGTATACTCCCCTGCAAAGGTCTCAAGGATAAATGTCTGCTCAGGAAGGATCTTCATATATACCTCAGCCTTACCGTCCTCTGTCTGACGGACTTTACCATAGCCAAGAGCCTCTGTCATAGGGTTATAGATGCCGATAGTGCGACACTCTACATCCACAGGGATCCAGCCCTCGATAGTCTCGGTAGTGGCATTTTTGATAAAGTAGAACTTGCCACCGTCGGCCTTGGTGCGGCTGATGCTCTGCATGCCAAGGTCATACATCTTCTCGCGTGTAATGCCGGCGACATCAAGCATGGCATCGAGGTTCTTGGACACAAGGATACGGCCCTTGCCCACAGCAGCAATGCTGACTTCGCCCTCAGAAGTAAACTCCAGAGAGGCTGCAAGCTTGGCAAATGCATCTCTTCTCGCCTCAAGATCGGCAAATCCAGGGACATCGCTAGGAAGAGCATTCTCAACCATGATTGTCGCGCCCTTGCGTGCCATAGACACGAGCTTCTCAAATGTAGCGAGCTCCATCTTCCTGCACTCAGGGAGGATGAGCGTCTGATAGCGGTTGCCACCACGGGTCACGATATCGCCACCCTTGACGTCAATATTCTCAACAATCATCTTGTCTGTGATGTAGTCCCATGTGTAGCCCTTATTATAAAGATAGCGGGCAGACTCACCGATTGCGCTCTCCTCAGGAGTGCGGTGGTTCATGTGGAAAAGCATTGGCTCTCTTCCGCGCACCGACATGAGGTCTGTCGCATTGAAGAAGAGGAGAATATCATTGTCAGGACGTCCCTGCTGAAGGAAACTCTGGCAGTGTGCAACATAGCGGTTGAAGTCTGAGAAATCCTTCCAGAACGGATTGGTCGGCTGGAAATGCACAGCAGCATAGAACATCCAACCCGGCCACTGAGCCTCTGTCGGAGACATGCAGGTACCGTGATAGAAGAGGTGGTTTACACCCGAAAGCATATCCCTGTCCACAGCCACCTTGACATCGGCAAGGTCAGAGCGGAAGTGATCGTTGAGCCAGGTACAAGACTCAGACGAAGTCAATGGCTTGTCGGTCACGTGTGCCGAAGACGAAGCGGTCTTCATGCCGATGATGCTCTTGCCTTCGGTCTCAGGGACATCGCTCACCGAATAGAGATCAAGGATGTTTGCCGGCGAACCATGAGCCTGGTTGCGGATGCCCTTGCCCTGAGCGGCTGCCCACTCCTGCCAGATGACCGAATACTTCTCAAGCAGCAATTCGCCGATGGTAGTGCGGTAGTCAAACCTCACACGGTCAGCAGTCTCAACATCGTCTGTAAGTCCAAGAAGATGAGCCATATAAGGCTTGAGATCGTAGCCTCTGCGAGCAGCAAACTCCTCAAACATCTCTTCTGTCCAGTCTGAGTTGCCGAAGGCATCATCCACCTCATAGGAATCATTGAAATAGTAGCGGAGAGTGCTCACATCATAGCCCTCAAACGCCTCATCAAACTTCTTGAGATAGTTGGTGATGGTGCGACCGGAGAAATGGTCGATCACATCACCTTCGCCGCCGGGACCTGCGCGCTCAACCATCTTTCCGTGCCAGCCGAGGAAGAGTGCACACACTGTCCAGTCTCCCTCAGGAGCAGTCCACTCGAGCTGGCCATCCTCAGACACAAGCTCTGTGAGCTCCATATATTGGCCGGTGGCGCTATGGGCAGTAACCGCAATCAGCGGGAGAGCCTGCGGATATCTCACCTGCTCAAACGCCTTCTGCTGAAGGTTTTCGTTGGCAGTGATAGGATATTTCACTTCAGAGATATCAAACTTGCCACCGAGCGCCCTCACCAAAGGAGTCTCGATGTACTCGATCTTCTCAGAAAGCACTTCCCCACCCTTGACTTTATAGGACTTGGAAGCAAGATAGCGACAGGCATCCTCAACCGGCACCCATGGGCCACCAAAAGGCCATCCTGATGCGTTGGCGAGATCCACGCCCATATCTCTAGACTCAGCGCCCTTGAGAGTATACTCAAAGAGATCCATCCACTCAGGTGTGAGGTAGTCGATAAACTGATCCTCGTAGCCCTTGGCTCCGTAGATGGTAGTCACCTCGACACCACCGAGGTTGGCCTCGCTGTAGGCATCGAGCATATCATCGATATCCGACTGTCCCACTGCGCTTGCCGGCCACCACCAGCGTGTCCAAGGCTTGTTCTGCCTGGTAATCTCAGGCCAGCTGAACTCACCGGTCTCAGCCACCTTATCAGTCTGTCCGCAGCTCATCGCACCTGCCAGGATAAGAGCAAGTGCGACAAAGCGGAATATTGATTTAGTTCTGGTCATATTATAGCGGTTAATTGATGTTTATGGAAGAGGCTTGATACCTTCCCAGCGGACATTCCATGTGCCATCCTTAGGGAAGCCGGGGTTCTCAATCTCGCAACCATCCCAACCTGCACACATAAGCGCAACTGCTGTGAGCAGACCGCCGTTGCCAGGAAGATAGCAGCGGAGACGGTCATCCTGATAGTTGTGACCGTTAGGAAGGTAGGTATTGGTGCGCTGATCCATCAGGATAGCGTTGATAGCCTTCTCAGGCTCGCCCACTCTCACTGCATTCATACAAGTTGTAGGGAAATCCCAGCCCCAGGTCTCGTCCCAGTTCCAGTTGTCATATACCCAGTCAAATGTATTCTTCATGATCTCAGGATCCACCTGCTCGGTCTGAGGGAGCACACCCACAGCTGCAAGCACTGCCATGTGGTCTGAATACATCTTGACAGTCTTGTAGGTATCAGGCTCACTCTCTGCAGCGAGATAGAGGCCATCCTTGTGTGCGAGTTTTGAGAGCTTGGAGATGATGGTATCCCACTCAGGATTTCTCTCGAGCCCCTGACGCTCTCTCCAGAGCTGAGCTGTGCTCAAGCCGAAATGCCAGTATGAAAGTTCATATGGAGGGTTGATGGTTTTAGACGCCTGAAGAGTCTCTTGTGCAGCGATACATCCCTTGAGGATATAACGGTCATTGGCTTCATCATAGACCACATAGTCAGCCATAAACCTGGCTGTCTCCTCAACAAGGTGAGCATACTCCTTGATGAACTCATCAGAAGGGTTGGCTCTGTAGTAAAGCTCGGCAAGATAGATGAGATGAGGCTGCTGCCAGATGAGGAACGAGCCCACATTTGAAGGAGCCTCACGTCCTGAAGGATCAGTCATCTTCATCCAGCGGATGCCCTCAAATCCCTGGCGCTCAGCGATATAGCGAGCAACATGCTCAGTATCCTTGTACCAAGGAAGCACGCGAGCAAGGATATCCTCATGTCCCCAAAGAGGGAAATGTGACTCATGCCACCAGATCATCTCCATGTGAGGCTTGCCAAACCATGAATTGTAGGTCAGACCGGTCTCCTGTGGAGGATAGATGCCGGCGCTGTTGATTGCGAGCAGATACTGGCTGAGCACCACTCTTCTCTCGAGTTCAGGTGCGCGAGGGTCAGTGCAGTCGCTGAAATCCACTACACCACCCTCAAGCCAGAACTTGTTCCAGTAGGCCTTTGCTGTCGCAAATGCGCCTTCGCTTGCTACAGGCTCTGCTGACATCTGCTCAGGAGCAAACTCCGCGGTGAAGTTCCAGCTACCGCTGTCCGGAGTCAAAACGATGCGGTTGCGACCCACCTGCTCGATGCTTGCGTCAGCATGAGTAACCTTGACATAGTAGGTGGTCTCATCGAGAGTGCGCTTGATGACAGACACGCCGTCTGCGCTTGAAATGATCTCAGTGAGATGGTCCTCGTCTCTGCCCCAGTCCTGAGCATCGTCAGAATGGCCACCGGTAGGGTAAGCAAATCTGAGCACGACAGGAAGCACTGACTTGCTCTTGATCTTGGCAGCAACAACATCGGCATCCGCAGCCACAGCTGTCTCTACCTCAACCTTGACGCCATCATACTTGAATGTTGAATTGATGACGCCATCCATCATATCAAGAGTCTGATCGATGTCAGTGATGCGCTCTGTTGCCAAACCATCAAAGCCGATCACACCGAGGTGAAGACGATGAGGGTTGACTCTATACCAGTCCGAAGCGGCCTTGCCACGACCTTCCTTGAGCTGACAAGCATAGGACTCGTCATGATCGCGACCGAAGTTGTAGGTCTTGAGAGTCTCTTCAAACTTGAGATCCATAGGGTTGGCAAAGCTGTGCCATCCCCAATGAGACTGAGTGCCTAGAGGCACACCGTCGGCATAAAGTTCAGGGAATGTCTGCAGACCGGTAACGTCGGCAGTAAATGCAAAATTGCCGTTACCTACAGTCAATGATGCGAGGTTGTCGATGCTCGTGATGTGTGGGTTGTTACGAGCAACAAGGGCCTCCCTGTCTATACCTTTATCTCCGCAAGAGACGAGTACAGACATAGCCATAAACATAATGAGTAAACGTTTCATATTATAGTTATTTGTTGATTACTGTTTCCTCCAGAACTCAGGAGTTATATCTTGTTTTTTGTAATAAAGCCTCTGGTTTGTGGTCGGAGAGTTGAGAGGTCCAAACTCCTCAATGTAGGGACCCACCTTGACATAATCAAAGATCTCATAAAACTCTTCCTCCACCTCCGGGCGACCCGAATAGATGGCCAGCTCGAGATTATGATAGCTTTGCCTGATCTCCCTGGCAAGCTCCAACAAGGCCTCTTGGTCATTACCTTCTCCCAGAAAAAGGAAGCAATTTACTCCGAAGTTGCCGTCAATCAAAGACTTAACCACAGAAAAACTGAGCTCTTCACCGATATTGGTCCTAAGAAACGGAGAGTGGCATCCTATGCAAGAGCCCTGGCAGTTGGAGATTTCCACCGCCAGGGTCACTTTGCCAGGTATTTCTTCTAAGACTATCTCGGTGAGTCTTGGGAGATATTTGATCATCTGCTAGTCATCCATCTTAGGTGAATAATACCTTACTTCAGCCTCTTTCTGACGTGGCTCTGCAAATGATGAAACTCTCTTGAGATATCCGATGACTCTTGTGAGGTAGTCAAGGTTGGTGCTTCCGCACTTAGGGCACTTCTTCAATGTATCCTTGCTGATGAAGCCACAATCGTTACATACCGTGTTGCACACATTGAAAGTAAAGTAGTTGGTGCCATAGTGGGCAGCCACATTGAGGAGCTGGCGATACTGCTCTTTTGAGAGGTGCTCCTCAAGGTTCATGTGGAGAGCCGAGCCTCCGTCGAGATACTTCACAAAGTCCTCACCGTGGAGTTTGAACTTGTCGATGATTGAAACCTCTGTATCCTCAGGATTGTAGAAATATGAGCTGTAGAGGTTGTGCTTGTCCGACACAAAGTAACCGTCCTTCTTGTCCCACTTGTAGTTTTTGGCTGCGAGGTTTTCTGCAGGCACAAACTCAGTGTTGAACATTGCATCAGCAGTGCGGTCCTTCCTGTTGGAGATGTTGATAGTCTCAAGAACTGTATTAACAAAATCACCATACTCAGGATTTGGAGAAATCTTGAGGCCAAGGAACTCGGCAGCCTCAGTCAAACCATTGACGCCAATTGTGAGGTACTGCTTCTTCATGTCGATGAAACCTGCCTTGTATACATCAAGCATATCTGCCTTGAGGAAATCCTTGATGATCTCGTTAAACGCGATCTGGTACTTATGAACTCTCTCTGTGATATCTGTGAGAGCCCTATTGATATAGTTTGTAAAGAGATCGTCCTTGTCGTAGAAGTTGGACTGTGGGTTGAGCGGCTTGCCCTCAGGGAGAGACACACCTCTGCGCTCACGGAAATATCTTCTCACTGCATCCTGGATGAGACGGTTGAGGTTGATAGTCATCACAGACTTAGAACCTGTGGCCACAGAAGCAGTACCCATAGAATACTGGTGGGTAGTGATGTTGTGATCCTTGTCGCTGGCCTCAAGATCCTTGAGCGAATTCCTCAAGCGGCAGCATGAGCTGAGCGAATCCGGACTGTTTGAGATATAGCAGAAGAAGCTGTGACCCTTAGACCACATCTCTGCTGTGAAATCGGCATAATCCTTATCGAGGTAATCGTCACCGCCGTCGGTAAGAAGAGCCATGGTCTCCACAGGGAAAGTGAGGATGTACTTGGTCCTCTCCTGGTTGAACCAGTTCATGAAATGTTTCTGCAACCAGTCGAGAGTCTCCCACTTAGGCTCAGATCCATCAGGGAAACGGAAGTCACCAAACACGCCCTTGAAGTAGTTCTTGTCAAAATAGCTGATGTTCCAGAACACTGTCTGGTAGCCTCTGTTGCCGGCAGGCATGTTCATTGAGTGGATAACCTGCTGGAAGTAGTTGTCGATGACCTTCACGAGAGTGCGTCCCTTGGCATTGAGCTCAACCACATCGTCAAGGTGCTCAAGATAGTCATCACCATAGTCCTTGCGGATGAAGTAGTCCATATACATCAGGAACTCAGGTGTCGCTACTGCACCCATAAACTGAGAAGATACGGAGTATACGAGGTTGATAAACTCGCCGCAGAACGACTTGAGGTCGGTAGGTGCGATTGAGACGCCACCAAGCTCCTTCAGACCGCTGATGAGGAACGGATACATGGAGATCGCCACACAATATGGGAAGCCAGGAGTACCGCTCTCGTCGTGCTTATAAAGGATGTGGGTGTCAAGATCCTTGAGATACTGGTCTGCAAGAGCTCTTCCATAGAGACTCTTGATCTTGTCACACATGATGTAGCGGTTCTGCTTGATATTGTTTTCCTTGTAGAGCTCATTGCCGAGTGTGACGATGTTTTTGCGTGTCACGTTGGCATTGGAGTCAAACTTGGATCCGGTTGCGGCATTGGAAGCAACGATATAATACTTGATGAAGTCTCTCTTCTTGCGAAGATCCACATCAGCGTCAAACTTTGCGATATATGCGTGTGCAACTCGCTTATTGATAGACATAAGAGATTCTTCCACCTGACGACGGATCTCTGCACTAGTGATGCCCTCATAGATGTAGAGGTTGTTGATGATGGACACTACGATAGCATCCTCACAATACTCTCCGGCAGATTGGTAAGCCTGGTGGATACCTCGAGCAAGTTTGGCCTTATCAAACTCCTCAAATTGACCATTAGTTTTGCGTACTTCCATGTTATTTTTAATTTATAATTATTCAAATTTAATTAGAGACTCAACAACAAAATTAAGCATATTGATCCTCAAAAAAGGATATATGCACGGCAAGTTATCAACAAGTTTTCCACAGTTGTGAATTATCGGTCGTATAATGAGGTTTAGCAAATATTTTCCTTTGATTAATTAAATAATGTTTCTAATTTTATAGGCTGAAACGGAATAAAGAAATTTAAGATAATTCAATATGTCAAAACTCGATGTTGTACTTGGTCTCCAGTGGGGTGACGAGGGTAAAGGTAAGGTGGTAGATGTACTCACACCTAATTATAAAGTAGTAGCACGTTTCCAGGGCGGTCCAAACGCAGGTCACTCCCTGAAGTTTGGAGAAAAGAGCTTTGTGCTTCACACAGTACCTTCAGGCATCTTCAGAGAAGGAGCCGTTAACATTATCGGCAACGGAGTTGTCGTGGATCCTGTCATCCTGATGGATGAGATCCATAAGATCGAGGAGTTTGCCGGTCCTGTGACCGAGAAGATCCTCATCTCAAAGAAGGCTCAGCTGATCCTCCCTACCCATAGGATGCTCGATGCCGCAAGGGAGTCCGCAAAGGGCAAGTCAAAGATCGGTTCCACCCTCAAGGGCATCGGACCGACCTATATGGACAAGACCGGACGCAACGGTCTGCGCGTGGGCGACATCCTCTCACCTGAGTTTGAGCAGAGATACAACACACTCAAGACAAAGCACGAAGGACTTCTCTCGCAGTATGACTTCAGCTATGATATCAGCGAATATGAGCAGCAGTGGTTCAAGGCAGTAGAGGAGCTCAAGAGGTTTGAGTTCATCGAGAGCGAGATCGTAGTCAACAAGTTCCTCAACGAAGACGTCAGCATCCTTGCAGAAGGTTCCTTCCCAAGGAGTTTCCTTAGTCATACAGCCTTTTCCGTCAACCAACTGTACAAATGGAAGGTTGTAGTTACGGCCTACACGGTTATCATCTTCACCAAATGCTGGTGCAATGTGAACGATACCTGTACCGTCGCTCATAGTAACGTAGTTG
>CALEJC010000146.1 GCA_937898205.1 uncultured Bacteroidales bacterium | reverse complement strand
CACAGCAGTCGAAGGCTGCTTGGTCTCATATCCTGCATACCAGTTATAATCAAAATCACTCTCTGCGCTGATACCAGTGCTCACCCAGTTCCACACAAAGCCTGCAGAAAGCTGATTGTTCCAGGTTGTTGTCTGGTCTTTATTGGTCGAGATAGAATACCAGCTCTTATTCATATTGGTCCTACCTCCGAGAGTCGCTTCAAAGAATTCCCCTCTATATGTCAGACGGAGTCGCTCGCTGACATTGACTGTCTGTGTCACGTTTTCTGTAATGTGCTGTTTGTAGAAGGTCGGATCGTTGAATTTCTCGATAAACTCCTCCATAAACTCATAATAGCCCTTCTCTTCGTAGGTACTCATGTCAATATTTGTTCCCACATAAGTAGCGCTCTTATTCCAGTTTACGCTTGTATTGTTGTTAACCGAGAAAGCAGTCTTTCCGATCGGCAGATTAAAGAAGAAGCTGGTACCTGCATTGGCTGTAGCCGGACCGTTAAACGGCATTGAGTATCTACCTCCATTGCTTCCAAACCATGTCGCGCTCACGATAGGATTTTGGGTCATGCCGGCATTGAAATTCATATTGAAAGACGAGAATGTCTGTCTGTTTGAATAACGGAAATGACCACGGATACTATGATTGAAATATGGAGTCAGGCCAGGGTTACCGAAGTTGACATTAAGAGGGTCGGTATTATCAGGTACCGGCATCAACTGTGAGGTCGACGGCTGCGAAGAGTTACCACGATAGAAGAGTCTCACATTTGTGTTTTCAGAAAGATCTCCGGTAATCATCGCTGTAGGTGAGAAATTCCAGCGGAAGTCATCATATACCTGAGGGACAAACTCCTGAGTAGTAGCATTATACTTGGTTGTGCTGTTGTGAGTCTTAGTAGGCATGGCCGAGAAACCGACCTGAGCTCTCAATTTGGCACTCTGATAGAGCGCATTGAAGCCAATATCCTGACGATGGTTCTCGTTGACGATATTATTACTGAAATTATAGTCTTGGAGACCTGTAGTGCGATCAAATGTCACTTTCTCCGACACCGACTTGTTCCAGTTATATGAGTAGTTGCCTTCCAGATAGAAGTTATCACCCATTGGCTCGGTATATGTCACACGGCCATTGAGACTATAAGAATTATTCTTATTTGTATAGTTCTGATCTACGAGTTTTACATCCACAATATTGACTCCGAGATCATCATATACATTAGTTCCGTTTTTATTGATACCCTCTGAATTATTAACAGACATATTTAAGTTAACCATAGCGGTAAGGGTACGTCCCGGGATACCGAGTCTCTGACGGAAAAGGAACATAGAGCGCGCGCTCACATTATCCCCCGTGCTCGAGTTATCTGTATAAGCGTCATTAAGCTTTCTTGTCGCGCCATCAAAATCATTATGATAGGTTGTATCACGGCTGGTGCTGACTGAGCCACTTGTACCAAAGTTGATGGATGGCTCAAATAGGATAGATGTATTTTCGCTGAATTCGTGCTCCAGACGCATACCAAAACTATGATTGATGTTATCGCTCAAGTTGACGCTGCTTGTATTGTTGATGAGGTTATAATCCTCAAGATAGGGCTTCCTCAGACTTTGCTGCTTAGAGATGCGGTCACCCTTGTTGAATGTATAGTTGCCACCGACATTCATCCTGTCATCAAAGAGATCCCATGCTCCGTTGATACCGGCCATATAAGCAGTAGTGATACCGCCGCCTCCAAAGCCACCGCCACGCATTCCTCTACCGGAAGCACGTGAGTTGGTATTGTTGGCATTAAGGATAAGTGATATCTGAGAGCCTTCTGTAAAACGTCCGATAAATGCATTTCCCTGATATCTCGGATCGGCAGAAATGCCAGCCTGTGAAGGCACATCCATACCACCTGCACCCTGGACATTACCCATGAGTCCCTTCATCATGCCAGGCTGCACAGAGAGGTCGATCACTGTCTCTTCCTCACCGTCATCGATGCCGGTAAATTCAGCCTGCTCCGATTTCTTCTTGATCACCTTAAGTTTCTTGACAAGTTTTGCAGGGATGTTTTTAGATGCCAGCTGCGGATCATCAAGGAAGAATGTCTTATTATCGATGGTGATCTTTGACACAGACTCACCGTTAAATGTGATAGTTCCCTCATCGGAAACCTCAACACCAGGGAGTTTCTTAAGGAGGTCCTCAAGGACATCATTCTCCGTGGTACGGAAAGAGTCAGCGTTATACTCGACTGTGTCTTTCTTGATAATGACAGGGTTGCCGAGAGCAGAGACAGAAGCAGCATCAAGCATCTCTGTATCTACCTTGAGTTTCACCTTACCGAGATCAATATCTTCACGTTTAACCTCGATCTCCTTGGTAAAAGGAAGATAACCCAAGAGCTCAGCCTTGACGGTGTACTTGCCTGACTTTACATTTTCAAGGAGCACGACACCTTTGTCGCTACTCAAGATATACTTGGCAGGCTTGGTCTGTCCTTCTCTTGTGAGGGAAACTGTGGCAAAACCCAGAGGCTCTGAGTTTGCATCATCCAACAGCACAGCTGTTACCTTTACATTCTGGGCCATAGCTTCATATCCAAAGAACATCAGGCTAAAAGCCACCAGGATCTTAAAGAATTTCATCTAACCTATTTTTTATTAATTCTATCAGGATTTGCGGCAATAAACTTCTTCCAATCGGTAGAGGTTTCGATACTTGCAAGCGGATTGGTCAACTGATAAAAATGGCACATTGCTAGCGCCAAAGCGTCTGTTGCATCCAATCTTTCGGCATCAATATTAATGCCAAGAGTCCTCTGCACAATGAGCGAAACTTGCTCCTTTGAGGCAGCTCCGTTGCCACAAATTGCGAGTTTGGCTTTTCTCGGTGCATATTCGTAGACTCTTACACCATGATTCATCGAAGCTGTCATTGCAGCGCCTTGCGCTCTGCCGAGTTTGAAGATGACTTGAGCATTCTTGCCATAAAACGGTGACTCGATCGCCAAATCGTCAGGTTTGTGCAACTCACACAGAGCATCAACCTTCTGGTAAATAATTTTGAGTTTTTCATAGGGAGAGTCCAGGCGTCTGAGATCAAGCACTCCCATATCCACATAGTGAGGCTTGCCGTGTGCATCCACTCGCACAATCCCGAAACCAAGAAGGTTGGTTCCGGGATCTATGCCAAGTATGACTCTGTTTTTATCCAATTAGTCAATAATGTCAAATCCGGTGTATGGGCGAAGCACCTCTGGGATCACGATACCTTCCGAGGTCTGGTTGTCCTCAAGGAGAGCAGCAACGACTCTTGGCAGAGCGAGCGAGCTTCCGTTGAGTGTGTGAGCTATCTGTGTCTTACCAGCCTCATCTCTGTAGCGAAGATGCAAGCGGTTGGCCTGATAGGTCTCAAAATTTGACACAGAAGAGATCTCCAGCCAACGGCCCTGAGCAGCGCTCCAAAGCTCAAAGTCATAGGTAATTGCAGAGGAAAAACTCATATCACCGCCACAAAGACGGAGGATACGATACTTCAAGCCAAGCTTGTTTACGATGCTTTCTACGTGAGCAACCATCTGATTGAGAGCCTCAGCAGAGTCCTCAGGTTTCTCAACTCTCACGATCTCCACCTTATCAAACTGGTGAAGACGGTTAAGACCTCTCACGTCCTTGCCATACGATCCGGCCTCTCTACGGAAACAAGGAGTATAGGCAGTGATTGCAGCCGGAATCTCCTTTTCTGTAAGGATCACATCGCGGTACATATTGGTGAGTGGAACCTCGGCAGTAGGGACAAGATAGAAGTCATCAAGTGTTGCATGATACATCTGGCCCTCCTTATCAGGAAGCTGACCTGTACCAAAGCCTGAGGCCTGGTTTACAAGGATAGGTGGTTCAATCTCTTTGTATCCGGCTGCTGTATTGCAGTCCAGGAAGAAATTGATGAGGGCTCTCTGGAGCCTTGCGCCCTTGCCCTTATATACAGGGAAGCCTGCACCGGTGATCTTGACACCAAGGTCAAAATCGATAATATCATATTTCTTTGCGAGCTCCCAGTGTGGAAGTGCACCTTCCGGAAGCTTCACATCCTCGCCACCTTCCTTGACGATCTCGTTGTCCTCAGCACCCTTGCCTGGGCTCACAAGCGAGCAAGGTGTGTTTGGAAGAAGCACGAGCTGAGACTCCATCTCAGCACTAGCTGCATCCATCTTGGAGAGAAGCTCGCTAGACTTCGCCTTGAGCTCTGCAACCTGAAGCTTAACCTGCTCAGCCTCAGCCTTCTGGCCGTTTTTCATAAAGGCACCGATCTGTGCTGCGAGGCCCTTCTGCTGTGCGATGAGAGCATCACTCTCAGTCTGGTATGCCCTACGTGTGGCATCAAGCTCGAGCACCTTATCTACTATTGCCTGCGCATCAAAATTCTTTATCTTGAGTTTTTCGATGACTGCGCTTGGATCATCGCGGAGTGTTTTGAGTGTCAGCATAATTTCATTTAAAAAATAAAGGACCCACACAATCTCTCGAAAGTGCCGGTCCTTTGACTTCTTTTCCCTTCGAGATTAGTTCTCAAATGGGATTACCGATACATAAGACTTATTCTCTCTCTTACGAGTGAACTTAACTGTACCATCAACAAGAGCGTAAAGAGTGTGGTCCTTACCCATGCCTACATTTCTGTCTGGGTTGTGAACTGTACCTCTCTGACGTACAATAATATTACCGGCTTTAACTACCTCGCCGCCGAATTTCTTGAGTCCTAATCGTTTACTTTGCGATTCGCGACCGTTCTTTGAACTGGATTGACCTTTCTTGTGTGCCATAATTCTTAAGCGATTTCGTTAATAACAATCTTAGTGAGTTTCTGACGGTGACCGTTGAGCTTCTGGTAGCCCTTACGACGCTTCTTCTTGAAAACAAGAACCTTATCAGCTTTAACTTCTTCAAGGACAGTAGCCTTAACTACAACGCCCTCTACTACTGGAGCTCCAACCTTGATGTCTGCGTCGTTGGCGACGAGAAGCACCTTCGAGAACTCTACGTTAGCACCTTTGTCCTCAGAAAGCCTTGGAACAAAGATCTCAGCACCAGCTTCTACTTTAAACTGCTGGCCAGCAATTTCTACGATTGCGTACATTAAAAAAACTTATTTATAAGTTCCGACCGTAAGCGCCTGCCCTCGTGGCAGATCTTCTCAAGCTCAGCGGCCATAAATATTTGAGCCGCGAATTTAGCTTAAATTTCCTTCTTAAACAAATTATTTTATAGATTTTTACTACTTTTGCAGTATTGTAACATAATTGTTTATGCCAGGTCCTTTCAATTATAGCAAACCCGTGAGCAACAAAGACTTCCTCGGACGCAAAGAAGAATGTCGCCTGCTCGCATCTTTCCTCGCCCAGGGCGAGAATGTCGCCATCTACGAGCCGCCCAAAACCGGCATCATGTCGCTTGTCCGCCAGACATTCACCAACATGAAAAACAGCGGCGTGCAGTTTACCGCCATCGAACTCTCGCTGTTGAGCACCCGCTCACTGAGCCAGTTCTGCATTTGCTTCGGCTCCGCCGTCATCGGCAAGATAGCAAGCACTCCCGGCGAATACAGCAACGCGGTGGCCAATCTGCTGGGAGAGAGCCATTTTGTTTTTGACGAGCAGCAATATGAAAAGACCGGCGATATCCTCTCGCTTAGCTGGAGCCTGGATGAGCAGGACATCAAGGCAGTGCTGGAGCTGCCATACAGAGCGGCAGCATGGAAAGGTCGTCGACTGATCATCTATCTACAAGAGTTTCAAAACATTATGCAGACCGAAGATGGAGAAAAAGTCTGCAATTTGCTTCAGGGAATATTCAAATCCTTGAGCCTTGAGCAACGCGCTCAGGTGCAGTATCTCTTTACCGGCACTGGACACAATGCGATGCACGAGATCTTCGGCGTGAAGAAATATTTCTATCGCCAGGTGGAAAGACTTGAGATCGGCAAAATTGAGACTCGCGAGATCATCGAACACATCACAAGAGGATTCCTTACCACAGGCAAGGTCATCGACAAGGATCTGCTGCTCGGCACTTGCACCTTGTTTAGAAACAATATCTACTACATCAATCATTTTGCCTCCATCTGCGACTCGCTGACAAGGGGTTATATCATGGAGCCTATCCTTAACGAGGCACTTGATATCCTGATTTCAATCCATGAGCCTCGTTTTGAGAAGATCATGAATGACCTCACGACCTTCCAGGTCAGTTTGCTGAAGGCGATACTTTGCGGACACAGCAAGTTTACCAGCACAGAGGTGATCGAGGAATACAAGCTCAACTCTTCAGCCAATGTCAAGCGACTCAAAGATGCGCTGAGTAAAAAGGAGATAGTACACTTCAAAGACGACTCACACCCGATCGTGCTAGACCCGTTATTTGAATATTGGGCCGGCAATTTCTATTTCGGTTTAAAAATCTAAGGGATAGACTTGCTGATTTAAAATAATTTCTTAACTTTGCGACCTCAAAAGAAAAAGGGGGTGATTTAAAGATGATTATCGTACCAGTAAAAGAAGGTGAAAATATCGAGAGAGCTCTTAAGAAGTTTAAGAGAAAGTTCGAGAAGACAGGCGCGATCCGCGAGCTCCGTGCTCGTAAGAATTTCGAGAAGCCATCTGCAAAGCGTCGTGTAGCTCGTATGAAGGCTATCTACGTGCAGCATCTTCGTCTTGAGGACGAGCAGTAGTTGATCGCCCAACCAGATAACAAAACCGACCCACTCAGGGCCGGTTTTTTGTTTTGGGTGGGCTCAACATCAGCCTTGGTATCATCTAAATAAGGAAGTACTATCTAGGCAGATTACCAAGAAGAAACTTCACCGGGATATCCAGACGCGCACGCCAATCATTCTCCGTGTGTGCGTGACCAGGGAAGAACTTATACATAAAACGTCCATCCTCCCAGCCGGACTCCCCTATCATCTCATTGATTGCGGCTTGAGTGCCCGCATAGGCCTCATCAAGAGTCTGATCGCCACAGTCCATATACAGACGATGGCTGCCATCTGCAGGAAGATGCTTGCGCAAATATTCGCGGTATGCGTCCGCTGCCGGGCTCTGATCCTGATCTGTCGTCGGATTGCGCAAAGTCGAATGTGTCGAGAGGCACGCAGCGCCACCGAAGATTTCAGGATATTCGCAGAAAGCATATGATGAGATCAGACCTCCGCAACTGCTGCCCATCACAAAAGTGTGCTCAGCATCGGTCCAAGTGGAGTACCTATCATCCACAAACGGCTTGACCTCCTCCACCAGAAAGCGGAGATATTGATCTCCGAGCGGCGTAAAACCTTCAGGAAGCACACCTGCAGGAACATCAGCACAGATGCTTGACGGATAGTATTCTTCAAACCTCAAACTTGGGCTATTATCTATGCCCACCACAATACAAGGGCCGATCTCACCGGACGCCATCAACTCGCTAAGTACCTCACCCACACCCCATTCCTGCTGATTCCAGGTCGTAGAGGCATCAAAGAGATTCTGACCATCGTGCATATATATCACACTATACTTCACGTCGGAGCTATAATCCTGAGGAGTCCACACACGCACCGCTCTATCCTCAACATACTTAGACTCAAAGCCTTCGTAGACATCGACATTGCCAACCACACACGACTGCTGACGGCCGCAACTCATCGCTGCAGCCAACACCACCAAGAATAATAAGAGTTTTCTCATGATATTTCTATGCCATGAGTTTCTTATACTTGAACCTCTTTGGCTCTTCGTTGCCGAGACGGCGTTTCTTGTCTTCTTCGTATTCGGAGTATGTTCCCTCAAAGAAGTGCACCTGAGAGTCGCCTTCAAAAGCAAGGATGTGGGTAGCGATGCGGTCAAGGAACCAACGGTCATGAGAGATAACCACTGCACAGCCTGCAAAGCCCTCAAGACCTTCCTCAAGAGCACGGATAGTGTTGACATCCACGTCGTTGGTAGGCTCATCAAGAAGGAGCACATTACCCTCATCCTTGAGAGTGAGCGCAAGGTGGAGACGGTTCCTCTCACCTCCCGAAAGCACTCCGCAAAGCTTCTCCTGGTCTGCTCCCGAGAAATTGAAGCGTGAGACATAGGCACGTGCATTGACTTCCCTCTTGCCAAGTCTGACAAACTCGGAGTTTTCTGCAATTGTCTCAAACACAGTCTTTTCCGGATCTATGCTCTTATGCTGCTGGTCGACATATGCTATCTTTACAGTCTCACCGATGGTGATTTCACCTGTATCCGGAGTATCGAGGCCCATGATGAGGCGGAAGAGCGTAGTCTTACCGGCACCGTTAGGACCGATCACTCCTACGATACCTGCAGGCGGAAGCACGAAATTGAGATTTTCATAAAGAAGCTTGTCTCCATATGCCTTCGAGACATTCTTGAACTCGATGACCTTGTTTCCGAGTCTCGGACCATTAGGAATGAAGATCTCGAGATTTGCCTCCTTTTCACGTCCGTCATCGGCAGCGAGCTTCTCATATGCACCCAGACGTGCCTTAGACTTCGCATGACGCGCCTTCGGAGCCATGCGTACCCATTCCAACTCCCTTTCGAGAGCCTTACGGCGCTTGCTCTCCTGCTTTTCCTCCTGTGCAAGGCGGGTGCTCTTCTGGTCAAGCCATGAAGAATAGTTACCCTTCCATGGAATACCCTCTCCCCTGTCAAGCTCGAGGATCCATCCTGCCACATTGTCAAGGAAGTAACGGTCGTGGGTAACTGCGATCACAGTACCCTTGTACTGCTGGAGATGAGCCTCGAGCCACTGGATACTCTCTGTATCAAGGTGGTTGGTAGGCTCGTCGAGAAGAAGCACGTCAGGCTGTCTCAAC
>CALEJC010000145.1 GCA_937898205.1 uncultured Bacteroidales bacterium | reverse complement strand
ATATCTGCCGTAGTCTCCTGCATCGTGCCAGCCACCGACATTTAGGTTATGAATGATATCTCCAGCCTCGTGGGATGTCATGTCGTCTGCCGGCTGCACATAGCCATCGATATGGTTGCCGGCCGGTGCAAGTCTGGCGTCATCGTCATGACAGAGGTCGTGCCATACGCGATATTTCTCGCTCACTCTCATGTGACACATCTGCACAGGGAGGAAGTACTCGATGACAGGCTGCCAAGCGCCGCGGTCGTAGACATCTTCAGCAATTCTGAAAATCGAAGAACTGCTGTCGCCATATTTGACGGCATACAAGCCGCTCTCACTGACATCAGAGAAGTCTGCACGAAGATACTTGTAGCGGAGGAAACTGCCTTGCCACTGCTCGACAGGGATCTGCTTTACAAGCTTCTCACCGTCGGCATCATACCTGACAAGGTTTGCGACCGGAAGAGTATCCGACCTTTTATCTATTTCTATTACAGCCACTTTGGGTTGCGAAGGCATATATCCGAGCTGTGAAGTCTGCACGACAGGCTGATATCTCCAGCCGGGCACCACATTTGGCTCGACATACCATTTGATTGCTCCCTTGGTCGCCCCTGCAGGGATCTCAGAGCGAAGCACAAACCATCCGTTGTTGTGGTTCATCCTTCCGTCATAGAGCTTGAGATCGGCATTGAGAGACCTGATGGTCAGGCGGCTATTGGGATCGTCTGGTCTTGAGGTGAAACAGCGACCGACGGCATAAGGCTCGGCGATGACTCTGTCAGCAAGGAACGGGCTATAGCCCTCTGCGTTGAGCTGGTCGATATCTGCGTGTGGAGCTTTGCCGTTATGGAAGTCTCCATGTGAACGGTCGAGATAACTCTCCTGTGTGACGATAGGGGAGTTTGGCTGCTGCGGGTAGATTCCTGACTGGCCGTCCATGATCCAAGGCTTGCCAAAGAGCTCTCCGGGGAAGAATTCCAGATTAAATCCTGCCTTGCCGATGAGTTCGTCAGGGATTGACCTGTCGAGATCGACTGTCACGAGAAAGCCTTTGCCTGCAGGCTCGAGTGTGACAGTATATACAAGTTGCAGGTCAGGGTAGACCATTGGATTAAAACCGGTCTCGTGACGGCTGGAGTCCGGGTAGCAAAGCGTTGTGACGATCTTGCCGTCAATCTCTTTTCTATCAAGCTTCTTAGGGACAGGTTGCCATTGGCCGGGGGTCTCGTCAAAACGGATGTCGCCGTTGGTGGCAACCCTCTTGCCATGCATGATAAATGAGATGCCACCCTGGTGTCCTTCAGGATAGAAGTCGTCAAAAGCCATTGCATCAACTCCTTCATAGTTGAAGTAGCCTGAGTTGTTTAGTTTAAAATCCTGTGCCACAGCGGCAAACACGCTGATCATCAGGGATGCGGTAACGGTAATTAATCTTTTCATCGGCAGGAGCTTATAATACATTGCAATATAAGCATTTTTCTGCAAGTATTACTCTTTCTTCAGTGCTTCTGACGGATTGGTGCTCATCATGCGTGATGCCTGGAAGGCGATGACCATAATTACGATTACCATTACAGCGGCTAGTGCTGCAAGATATATCATAGGGGAGTTGGCGATGCGGATCACATAGTTACTCAGCCAGCTGTCGACAAACATATATGCCACAGGGATGGCGGCAAGTGCTGATATGACGATCGGAAGCACAAACTCGATGACGAGTTGACTGACGAGCTCTCTCTTGGAGCAGCCAAATATGCTACGCACTGCATTGTCTTTCTCTCTTGTTTTTGAGAGGTAGCTGCTAAGTCCGATAATCGTCATTATAGTCATCAGCAGACTGCAGATGGAAAAAGCAGTGATGAGCTTCAGGATATTTCTTTCTTCTTTGAGTTCGTACTCTTGCACAGACTTGAGAGAATCAACATATACCACTGAATCATCATAAGATTTTGAGCTATAGAACTCCCTGATCTTCTTGACACCATCTTGGATATTACCATCTACCTTAAGACATAATTCATCTCCCACTGAGAGCACAGTGCTGAAGTCAGCAACTACATTGATGCCTGTAAGTCTTCCTGAACCGCTCTTAAGCTTGCCTATTTTTAGATCATTGACTACACCACGGACAGGTATATCTCCAAATGGAGTGGACAATGAATTGTCGTTCAGGAATCCGGCCAAAGATTCCTTTGTGCTTCGGCACAGGTAGATGTTGTCTTCACCCACAGGAGAAGAATACTCCTCAAGAAACTCTATACCCAGGACATCAAAATACTCTCTGTCGCCCTCGACATACAGGAGTTCTTCTGTATCACCTGACTTATTGACGATCTCTCGTATCGTACCGTTAGTCGGCGTTGCAGTGAGTCGTCCTATCTTAGTGACAAACGGTAGAGACCTCAGTTCATCCAGATATAGATGTTGGCCGTTTTTATAAAACCTGACAAACACAACATCATCTACTTCATAGCCCAGATCCTGATTGATAAGGTGCCTGGTCTGAGAAGTGATTGCCAGACAGATAGATAGGGCAGCTATGCTCAAAAAGCCTGCTATTGCGACAAAGATTTTTCCATAGAGGGTCTTATCTTTATATCTGGCTTCGCCTTTGATGATGTTGACAGGGCTGTATGATGATAAAACTATGGATGGGACAGAGCTGGCGATGCTGACCATCAGAATAATTATACCCAGAAGGACCAGATATTCGTTTAACTGCGAGAGCGGATTTATCGCCTTGCCGAGGATTTCTCCTACCGGCTCCTTAAACGCGAGGACAAGGACCACTGCAAAAGCCAGCGATACAAGCAGGAGCGTCAAAGCTTCGCAGAAACATCTGACGATTATACCTCTGCGCGAAGTACCCAACAGCTGACGCGTAGCAATCTCCTTGATCCTGAATCTCGAAAATGCAATAGTCAGGACGACGTAGCCCAGAAGTGCGACAATCGTCACAAATATGCACATTATCAGATATATATCAAAAAGCTTCCCATTTCTTAGATGGCCAAAGAATGCAGAGACAAACTCAAGTTCCTCTTCTGATTTCAGCTTGATATCATCAAACGGAGTGAGCAGTACATTTCCTGGCTTATAATCCGGGCCATATATGCTATTGGCAACATTATGATACTCCTGAGTCAATTGCTCCTTGACGGCTTCTATGTCTGATCCTTTCTTGATGCGCACAAAACCGAGATCAAAGAGAGTCAGCATGTTGCCGTGCAGCTCATTCAGCAACTCAACATAATAATCATAGCTGATGATTATATCCGGCTCGTTGAATACTGTTGCAGTAAAAGGCTTGAAGATGCCGGCTACTGTCAGATCGATATCCAGATCTTTACAACTCGGGTTATAGGCCTTGAGTGCGTTTTCTTCAAACAAGTGGATGCTCTTTCCCACGGCATCTCCATCAGGGAAAAACAGCTTGGACATTTCCTCGGAGATAATTACTGAGTTCTTTTGAGGAAACGGATTCTTAGGGTCTCCTGATATCAGAGGGAAAGTAAACATCTCAAAATAGTTATTACCTACGCCCATAAAGGAGACATTGGTCTGGGTCTGCCCATAAGTGGCAGATGTTACACCGGTAAACATCCTTTTAATCCCTGAATAGCTGCTCGTATAGGGACAAGACTCTTCTATATCTGGAATCTTTTCAAAAAGATCCAGGACGGCATGTTCAGTGTATATCGTGTTTGGGAAATGACAGATATAGATATCATCTGTGTTTTTGAGCGACTTATTGACGCTCATGTCGTCCAAAATATATGAACTCAGTATGATTACAAAAGCCAGTGCAAGGCTCAAGCCCACCACCTCAATGGCAGTGTAGAGTTTGTTGCGTGACAGGAATCTAAGGTAACTTTTCATGCTATTAATCTTTGTCTGTTTACTCTTTCTTCAGTGCCTCGGCAGGGTTGGTGCGCATCAGGCGCGCGGCCTGAATACTGATGGATCCTGACAACGAACTCTACTACTTCCGATCCATCAACGACGACAGCGGAATCATCAAAAGGCGAAGCCGCATAAAGCACCTCCTGATTCTTAAGGAGGGTTAACTATTAGGGGGAACAATCAGCTGATTGCTCCCCCT
>CALEJC010000144.1 GCA_937898205.1 uncultured Bacteroidales bacterium | reverse complement strand
TGGAGGAATTCTGTGGCAGTTGAGATCAACAGACTGGTAATGGATGAGAAATATGATCTCATACTCAGCATCGGCCAGGTGGTGCCTCATGAAGTTATCGGAATGGCTAATCATGCCAAAAATCTTTTCGTAGGTGTCGGCGGCAGTGAAATGATAAATTCAAGCCACATGATAGGTGCCGTTTACGGTATGGAAAGAATGATGGGTAAAGACCACACGCCTGTAAGAAAGGTGTTCGACTATGGTATGGCTCATCATCTGAATGAACGTCCTATCGTTTTCGTGCTGACAGTATGTACAGCGCCGGAAGGAGACAGCGTCACTCATGGTCTCTTTATAGGTGATACGAGAGAAGTGCTGGAAGCAGCAATAGAGCTTTCGCAGGAAAAGAACATAGATTTCGTTGATACAGGGATCAAAAAGTGTGTAGTTTATCTCGATCCTGCAGAGTTCAAGAGCACATGGCTTGGCAACAAGAGCGTATACCGCACCCGCATGGCTCTGGCTGACGATGCAGAGCTTGTGGTCCTTGCTCCTGCTCTTAAGGAGTTTGGTGAGGATAAGACGATTGACGGTCTCATCCGCAAATATGGCTACAAAGGCACTCCGCACACTCTTGCTGCGACAGCAGCCAACCAGGATCTCCAGGACAACCTGGGCGCTTCAGCTCACCTTATCCATGGTTCTTCAGAGGGTAGGTTTACAATCACTTACTGCCCGGGTCCTGATATGACCAAGGAGGAGATTGAGGGTGTAGGATTTAATTATGGCAATCTCGATGAGGTGCTCGCAAAGTATCCTCTTGAGACTCTCAAGGATGGTTGGAATACGATGCCGGACGGAGAAGAAATCTACTACATTTCCAATCCGGCACTCGGACTTTGGGCTCATCCGGATAGATTTAAAGACTAATTATGAAGATCGTTTGTGACGATAAGATCCCTTTTCTAAGGGGTGTCCTGGAGCCTTATGCCGAGGTGGTTTATCTCCCCGGCAAGCAGACAACTGCAGATGTTGTCAAGGATGCTGATGCGGTGATCACCCGCACCCGCACCATCTGCAACGAAGCGTTGCTCAAGGATTCTGCCGTCAAGGTGATTGCTACTGCAACCATTGGCTTTGACCACATCGACACCGAGTGGTGTGAGTCTCACGGTATCGAGTGGTACAATGCTCCCGGCTGTAATTCGTGGTCGGTGAAGCAATACATAGCATCTGTTCTTTGCACACTTGCACGCAAGCACAACTTCCGTTTTGAGGACAAGACTCTGGGGGTTGTGGGTGTCGGAAATGTGGGTAGCAAGGTGGCAGAAGTGGCCCGCCTTCTAGGCATGAAGGTGCTTCTCAATGACCCTCCTCGCGCTCGCAAGGAAGGTCCGGAAGGCTTTGTGAGCCTGGATGAGGTGATGGAGCAGAGCGATATCATCACCCTTCACGTGCCGCTGAGCAAAGAGGGCCCCGATGCGACCTGGCATCTCTTTGATGAGCAGAGACTTGCCAAGCTCGGCAAGCATCAGGTCCTGATGAATTCATCACGCGGCAGCGTAGTGGACAACAAAGCTCTCAAGGCTGCATTGAAGGCCGGCAGCATCCGTGCCGCTGTGCTTGACGTGTGGGAGGGAGAGCCTGAGCTTGACCGCGAGCTCATCTCATTGCTTGATATCACTACTCCACACATTGCAGGTTATAGCGCCGACGGCAAGGCCAATGGCACTATGGCCAGTGTGCGCACGGTAGCCCGCAAGTTGGGACTCCCGCTTTGTCAATGGACCCCTAGCGATATCCCTGCACCTGAGCAGGAACTCACATTCTCTATCGATGCGAGTGGCAAGAGCAAGCAGGAAGTGCTTTCTGAGGCTGTGCTTCACACCTATCAGGTGCTTGAGGACGATGCTGCATTGAGGGCTCATCCTGAGCTTTTTGAGAAGCTCCGTGGAGACTATCCGATCAGAAGAGAATTCACTGCCTTTAGCATCAATCTGGTCGGAGCAGACGACGACATTGTTGGCACATTAAAAGAAATTGGATTTAATATTAACTAACACATACTTATGAAACCAGTATCAGATATCGGACTTATCGGTCTCGCCGTTATGGGTGAGAACCTCGTGCTTAACATGGAGAGCAAAGGTTTCCATGTGAGCGTGTACAATCGTACAGTTGAGAAAGTGGATAAATTTATGGAAGGCCGCGGCAAAGGTAAAAATATCTATGGCGCTCGCACTCTTGAGGATTTTGTAGCTTCTCTCAAGACTCCTCGCAAGGTCTTCCTTATGGTAAAGGCAGGTCAGGCTGTTGACGCATTCATCGACAAGCTCATCCCTGTACTTGAGCCTGGTGATATCATCATCGACGGTGGTAACACTCATTTCCCTGATTCTACTCGCCGCACTGAGTATGTAGAGAGCAAAGGTCTTCTTTACATCGGCACAGGCGTTTCCGGTGGTGAGGAGGGAGCTCTTAACGGTCCTTCTATGATGCCTGGCGGATCTCCAGCTGCATGGCCTCATGTTAAGCCAATCTTCCAGGGCATCTGCGCAAAGGTAGCTGACGGCTCACCTTGCTGTGACTGGGTAGGTGAAGGTGGCGCCGGCCACTTTGTAAAGATGGTACACAATGGTATCGAGTATGGTGACATCCAGCTCATCTGCGAGTGCTACCAGATCATGAAAGATATCCTTGGCATGTCAAATGAGGAGATGCACGAAGTGTTTGCTGAGTGGAACAAGGGTGACCTTGACAGCTACCTCGTGGAGATTACTCGCGACATCCTTGCCAAGAAGGATGAGGATGGCAACTATGTCCTTGATTATATTCTTGATACAGCAGGCCAGAAGGGTACAGGCAAGTGGACTGCAATCTCAGCTCTTGACACAGGTGTGCCTCTAACTCTCATCGGCGAGTCAGTATTTGCTCGTTGCCTCTCAGCTCAGAAGGACGAGAGAGTTGTAGCTTCCGGTATCCTTGAAGGCCCTAAGCCACAGAAATTTACAGGTGACAAGAAAGCTTTCCTTGAGGACCTCAAGAACGCTCTCTTTGCAGCTAAGGTGGTTTCTTATGCACAGGGCTATGCTCTCATGAGAGCCGCAGCTAAGGAGTATGGCTGGAACCTCAACTACGGTGGCATCGCCCTCATGTGGAGAGGTGGATGTATCATCCGCAGCGTGTTCCTCGGCAAGATCAAGGAAGCATTTGACAACAACCCTGAGATCTCTAACATCCTCCTCGATCCTTACTTCAGCGGCAAGATGGCAGCTGCACAGCAGGGTTGGAGAAATGTGCTCGCAACAGCTATCATGAACGGTGTTCCTGCACCATGTCTCACAGCCGGTCTTGAGTACTACGATGGATATCGCTCAGAGAGACTTCCTGCAAACCTTCTCCAGGCACAGAGAGACTTCTTCGGTGCACACACATACGAGCGCACAGACAAGCCTCGTGGAGAGTTCTTCCACACCAACTGGACAGGTCACGGTGGTGACACAGTAGCAGGTACATATATTGCATAATTATAAATAACACTAAACACATAACAACAAATGATTAAAATTGACAAATATTCTTTCGGCGTAGGCGATCGTTTTGCGCACGAGGGCGTAGCACAGCTTAAGGCTCTCATCAAGGCAGAGCAGGAATTTGGAGTACACTTTGTACCGGTATGGAACAAGTCAAACCGTGAGCATCAGATTGTGCACACAGTGCCAATGGAGACTCGTAAGGAGGCTGATGCAGCTGTTGCAGCTCTTGGTTACACAGGACAGTATTTCGTGGACGCTGACCATATCAACCTCAACAATGTAGATGGTTTTATCGAAGCTTCTGACTTCTTTACACTCGACGTAGCTGATTATATCGGTGAGAAGGCTCCTGCAGCTGATATCGACGCTTTCCTTGAGGCCAACAAGCGCTTCATCGGTAAGGTTGAGATTCCTGGCATCGCTGAGCCATTTGAGGTGACTGAGGCTCAGGCTCGTGAGATTGCAGAGCGCTATCTCTTTGCTGTTCAGGAGGCTGGTCGCATCTATCGCCACATCGCAGAGAAGAAGGGTGAGGGTACATTTGTAACTGAGGTTTCTATGGATGAGGTCAATGATCCTCAGACTCCTATCGAGATCCTCTTCATCCTCAGCGCTATCGCTGCAGAGAAGATCCCTGCACAGACTATCGCTCCTAAGTTTACAGGCCGTTTCAATAAGGGTGTAGACTACAGAGGAGATGTAGCACAGTTTGAGAAAGAATTTGAGCAGGACCTCCTTGTGATCGACTATGCAGTTAAGGAGTTTGGTCTCCTTGATAACCTCAAGCTCAGTATCCACTCAGGTTCTGACAAGTTCTCTATCTATCCTATCATGGGTCGTCTCATCAAGAAGTATGACAAGGGTATCCACATCAAGACTGCTGGTACAACCTGGCTTGAGGAGAACATCGGTCTTGCAGTTGCTGATCCTGAGGCTCTTGAGCTTGCCAAGAAGATCTACATCAACGCTCTCAACCGCATGGAAGAGCTCACAGTTCCTTATGCAACTGTTATCGATGTTGATGTTAACGCTCTTCCTTCAGCTGAGGAAGTTGCAACTTGGGATGCCGAGACTTATGCACGCACAATGCGCCACAACCAGGCAGATCCTCTTTATAACCCATCATTCCGTCAGCTTATCCATGTGAGCTACAAGATTGCTGCAGAGCTCGGTGACGAGTACTATCCGGCACTTGAGAAGCACACAGAGGTTATCGGCCAGCAGGTTATCGAGAACATCGTAGACCGTCACATCAAGATCCTCTTCTAATATCGACGAGCTATGAAGTATTCATTTGACGATCTCAAAGGACGCAATTGCGTCATCACCGGAGGCTTTGGTATCCTCGGTATCGCTCTCACAAAGGGCCTTCTTGAGGCTGGTGTGCAGGTGGCAGTAATCAGCCGTAGCGCATCTAACCCTCAGAGAGGCGAAGAGCTCACCAAGGAGTATGGTGTGAAGTGTCTTGGCATCTCTGCCAGCACCACTGACAAGGCAGCTCTTGAGGCCGCTCGCGATCAGATCCACCAGGAGCTTGGTAAGATCGATATCCTCATCAACTGCGCAGGTGGTAACTCGCCTAAGGCAACTTGTGCTGTAGAGCAGATGACAGCAGATGACGATCTCGCCAACACCTTCTACGGACTTGATATGGAGGGCTTCCAGTTTGTATATGACCTTAACTTCAAGGGTACTATCCTTGCAACAATGGTATTTACAACTGATATGATCGAGGCTGGTAAGGGTAATGTGCTCAACATCTCTTCGATGAACGCATTCCGTCCTCTTACCAAGATCCCTGCATACTCATCAGCAAAGGGTTCTATCAACAACTTCACACAGTGGTATGCTGTGCATGTTGCTCAGATGGGTATCCGTTGCAACGCCATCGCACCAGGTTTCTTCCTCACTGACCAGAACCGCTTCTTGCTCACCGACGAGCAGACTGGCGAACTCAAGCCACGTGGCTGCAAGATCATAGCAAATACTCCGACCCACAAATTTGGTGAGCCGGAGGATCTCGTGGGCACTATGCTTTATCTGCTTAGTGATATTTCATCGTTTGTAACTGGCGTCGTTATCCCTGTTGATGGCGGATACAGCGCATTCGGTGGAGTTTAGCCTATAGTTACTTCTATCCCTTCAGCTGAAGAGATACGTTTGATCAGGCCTTGGAGCACTGCTCCAGGGCCTAATTCTTTAAACTCTGTAGCACCGTCGGCAAGCATGTTCTTTACTGTCTGGGTCCACTTGACAGGGCTGGTGAGCTGAAGAAGAAGGTTCTTCTTGATGGTCTGCGGATCTGTCTCAGCTTGAGCGCTGACATTCTGATAGATAGGGCAGAACGGGGTTTTGACTTCTGTCTGCTCGATGGCTTTGCCCAGCTCTAAGCGAGCACTCTCCATCAGTGGCGAATGGAATGCTCCACCCACGCTCAGCGGCAAGGCTCTCTTAGCGCCGGCCTCTTTCATCGCTGCACATGCCTTCTGCACCGCCTCCACTTCGCCTGAGATCACGACCTGTCCGTCGCAGTTGTAGTTGGCAGGGATGACCACACCGTCGATCCCGGCACAGACTTCCTCTACTTTCTCGTTTGGAAGATTGATGACGGCAGCCATTGAGCCAGGGAACTGCTCGCAGCATTTCTGCATCTCACGAGCTCTGACAGCCACGAGGCGGAGAGCATCTTCAAACTCTACGGCTCCGCAGGCCACAAGGGCGGAGAATTCGCCAAGCGAATGTCCACCTACCATATCAGGCTTGCTGGGCCCCTCTGTGCAGAGGGCGGTGCAGACCGAGTGGAGGAAGATGGCGGGTTGAGTCACCGCAGTTGCTCTGAGCTCCTCATCTGTGCCGTTAAACATTATATCTGTAATGCGGAAGCCAAGAATTTCGTTGGCTTTTTCCATCATTTCTTTTGCTTTTGGACTATTTTCATAGAGATCTTTTCCCATGCCGGAGAACTGTGCTCCCTGTCCTGGAAATACCTGTGCAATTTTCATATATCTTATCCTTTTTTAAAAATATATTAATACAAAAATAAGTATATTTGTAGATTATCCAAGCCCCCTTAGTTTAATGGATAGAATGCAGGATTCCGGTTCCTGTGATAGGCGTTCGATTCGCCTAGGGGGTACAATACTTTGATTATGCAGAAGTTAGAAGATATCAGAAAGAAGATTAATGCCATAGATTCTCAGTTGGCTCAACTTTTTGAGCAGAGGATGGAGGCAAGCCGGGAAGTGGCTGAATACAAGATGGAAAGAGGTCTTTCTATCTATGATCCTCAGCGAGAAGCAGAAGTCATAAGGCGCAATGCAGAGCTTGTCAAGAGCGATGAGATCAGAGAGTATTTCATGCGTTTTGAGCAAAATCTGATGGACCTCTCCAAGGAGTACCAGCATCGCAAGACCAGCGGCCTGAAAGTCGCCTATAGTGGAGTTGAAGGTGCATTTGCCTATGTCGCAGCCCGCAAGATGTTTCCTAGTGCGCAGCTTGTGTCCTATCCTGATTTTCAGAGTGCCTACGAGTCCTGCTCCAAGGGCGAGAGCGATGTGGTCGTGCTTCCTTTTGAAAACAGCTATGCCGGAGAAGTGTCTGCAGTGACTGACCTGATGTTTTCAGGCGATCTGTATGTCAATCAGGTAGTTCCTGTGGAGGCAGTGCAGAATCTTCTTGCTTGTCCGGACGCTCAGATTGATGATATCAAAGCAGTAGTCAGCCATCCTCAGGCATTGAGCCAATGCGCTGATTATATCAAGGAAAAAGGCTACGTAGTCCATGAGTATTCCAATACAGCGCTTGCAGCACGGATGGTAGCCCAGAAGGGAGATTGCAGCCTGGCCGCTATCGCAAATGCAGAGTGCGCAGAGCTTTATGGATTGAAGATACTTGAGCACCGCATCAACGAAAGCAGCAATAATACGACCAGATTTGCTGCGTTCTCAAAGGTGCTTAATACCGAGAACTCAAAGCGCAAGATAGGGAAGCATTTTATCTTGATGTTTACAGTTAAAAATGAGGCGGGAGCTCTGGCTAAGACACTTAACATAATAGGTTCTCACAACTACAATATGTGTGCTTTGCGTTCTCGTCCGACCAAGGAGCTGCTGTGGAGCTACTATTTCTATATCGAGCTTGATGGCAATATATACACCGAAGAGGGCAAGAGTATGCTCAGGGAGTTGGGTACTCTTTGCGAGAAACTCAAACTTGTGGGATCTTTCTAAATCTGCATGGATATGAAAAATACGATAGGAAACAGCATTACAATGACCGTTTTCGGCGAGAGCCATGGCCCGGCCGTGGGTGTGGTTCTGGATGGACTGACTCCTGGTCTCAAGGTTGATAAGGAGTTTATTGCCAGGCAGTTGAGCATGCGTCGCCCTTCTGGCAAGACTGATACGGCAAGGGTTGAGAAAGATGCTTTCAATATCCTTAGTGGAGAGTATCAGGGCTTTACCACCGGAACTCCGTTGACTATCGTTATTCCTAACGAGAACGTCCGAAGTGCCGACTATGACAGCCTTCGCGCTCTTCCTCGCCCTTCTCATGCAGACTATACAGCCGAGATGAAATATCACGGATTCCAGGATCCGCGTGGCGGAGGACATTTTTCCGGTCGCATTACGGCCGGCATTGTCGCAGCCGGTGCTGTCTGCCTTCAGGCGCTTGAAGCCAAGGGCATCAAGATCGGCACTCATATCCTGCGCTGCGGAGATGTCAAGGATGCTCCGTTTAGTGATATAAATGCAGAAATAGACGCCTTGGCAGTAAAGCGGTTTCCTGTGATCAAGGATGTAGAAGCTGCAATGACTGAGCAGATTGCTGGTGCAGCGTCTCAAGGCGACTCGATCGGCGGAGTGATCCAGACAGCCATCACAGGCGTCCCTGCAGGAGTGGGTGAACCTTGGTTTGACTCTCTTGAGGGTGTGATTTCTAGGGCGGTTTTTGCTGTCGGCGGTATCAAGGGCATTGAGTTTGGTCTCGGGTTTGGCTTTGGGGAGTCTTGTGGCTCGCAGGTCAATGATGCTTTCTGCATCAAAGATGGAAAGGTCGGGACTCAAAGCAATAACAATGGCGGCATCAACGGTGGCATCAGCAATGGTATGCCTATAGTTTTTAATATGGCGGTCAAGCCGACTCCATCCATCTCGCAGACACAGAAGACGGTCAATCTTGAGACCGGAGAGGAAGTGGAGATGAACATCAAGGGACGCCATGATCCTGCCATAATCCGTCGCATCTGTATAGTGGTGACAAGTCTCCTTGCTGTTGTGCTTTGCGATGTGCTTGCACAGAGGTTTGGGACAGATTATTTGAAATGATATGGCTAAGTTGATAATAGACAGGAAGATACTCATTGTCGGTCTAGGTCTGATCGGAGGCTCCTATGCCGAAGGTTTGAGGCGATATGGCTTTGAGGTGGGAGCTATTACCCGTAGCCGGTCTTCTATAGATTATGCCCTGGAGAAGGGGATTATCGATCATGGACAATGTGAGGTTACTCCTGAATATGTATCCGGGTTTGACATCGTGATTTTTGCTCTTTATCCTCAGGTTTTCAGAGACTGGATCAGGGATTACCAGCACTGCTTCAAGAGCGGAGCGGTGATCAGTGATGTGACCGGTGTCAAAGGCACTGTCGTGGAAGAAATCCAGTCGATGCTCAGAGACGATGTGGAGTTTGTTTCTGCCCACCCGATGGCCGGCCGAGAAGTCTATGGCGTGCAGAACAGCAATGCTGCAATATTTGCAGGTGCCAACTTCATCATCACGCCGACACAGAAGAATTCGCCGGAGGCGGTAGAGCTGATCGCCAGCATGGCGCAGCTGCTAGGCTTCAGGAAGATCTCATGCATCTCTCCGGCTGAGCACGATGAGATGGTGGGTTTCCTCTCGCAGCTCACTCACTGTATTGCGGTTGCGCTGATGACGTGTAAGGATGATGCGACTTCGCTTGCACGATATAGCGGAGACTCGTTTAGAGATCTCACCCGCATCGCTCGCATCAATGAAAACATGTGGACAGAGCTCTTCTTGGAAAACAAGGAGCAGTTGCTCAAGCAGATGGAACTCTTTATGGATAAGTTCTCTGAGCTCAAGGAAGCGTTGCAAAACTCAGATGTGGAGTTGCTCAAGCAGATGATGAAGCTCTCAAGCGAGAGAAGAGCACATTTTGATAAATAGCATTTACTATGAATATGAATTTCAAGCGCAAGCTCCTCATCCCTATGGAAATCAAGGAGATGTACCCGATGACAGAATCGGGAGAGGAGGCAAAGCGCAAAAATGATGAAGCGATAGCTGAGATTTTTACCGGTCAGAGTGACAAGCTTCTGCTTGTGATCGGGCCATGCTCTGCAGATAGGGAGGATGCTGTGATTGACTATATCACGCGCCTCAGAGGCCTTCAGGAGAAGGTATCTGACCGCATCGTGATTGTACCTCGCATTTATACCAATAAGCCTCGCACCACCGGTGTGGGCTACAAAGGCATGCTTCATCAACCCAATCCGCTCAGTCAGGCGGATATGCTCAAGGGACTCATCTCCATCCGCAAGCTTCACATGAGAGCCATCAATGAGACTGGTTTTTCTTGTGCTGACGAGATGCTTTATCCGGAAAACCATAAGTACCTTTCTGACCTTCTGTCCTATGTGGCGGTAGGTGCAAGATCGGTGGAAAATCAGCAACATCGTCTCACCGCGAGCGGTCTTGATGTGCCCACAGGCATGAAGAATCCTACCGGAGGAGATCTCTCGGTCATGATGAATGCAATCAAGGCGGCCCAGAGCCCACATGTCTTCATCTATCGCAACTGGGAAGTCGAGTCTAAGGGTAATCCTCTGGCCCACGCGATCTTAAGGGGTTTTGTAGATGCCAAGGGTACCAGCCACCCAAACTATCACTATGAGGATCTTGCACACCTGGCGGACCTGTATGCGCAGAGCGCTCTTTCCAATCCTGCTGTAGTTGTGGACGTCAATCATTCCAACTCCGGCAAGAAGTTTCTGGAGCAGGTGCGCATCAGCAAGGAAGTGCTTCATAGTGCTCAGCACAATGCTGATATCAAGAAACTGGTCAAGGGCTTGATGATAGAGTCCTATATAGAAGATGGTTGCCAGGGAGCAAGTGAAGGTGTCTATGGAAAGTCTATAACAGACCCTTGCCTTGGATGGGAAAAGACTGAGGCTCTGGTACTTGACCTTGCAGAACTTTGGTAAGAGTTTGAAAAGTCACAATAAATCAATAATTTTGAAAGTTTTAATTTGCAAATAATATGTCATTGAAGATTTCTCAGAGGACTGAGCAGATGCCAGCCTCAGCCATCAGAAAGTTGGTTCCATTGGCCGATGCAGCCAAGGCAGAAGGAGTAAAGGTATATCATCTCAATGTGGGTGCTCCTGATATCAAGTCTCCCGATTGTGCCATCAATGCCGTGATAGAGAAGTGCAAGACAATGCACCATCTTTCTTATACCAATTCAGCCGGCTTCATCGAGTTGCGCAAAGGTCTTGTTGAGAAATATTACAAGAAGATAGGTATAGATATAGATGTCAACGAGATCCTTGTTGAGGTGGCAGGAAGCGAGGCCTTTGCCTGTGCTATGCAGATAGCTTGTGACAGAGGTGACGAGATTATTGTTGTAGAGCCATACTATACCAACTATCAGACATTTGCATATCTTAATGGCATTACCCTCAAGGCAGTTCCGACAGATATCCGCAACGGATTTGATGTGGATGATATTTCTGCCTTTGAAGCTCTTGTGACCCCAAAGACCAAGGCGGTTCTTTTGAGCAATCCTTGCAATCCATCAGGTAAACTCTTCACCAAGAAAGAGATGCTTGCGATCGGTGAGTTCTGCATCAAGCACAACCTCTTCCTCATTTCAGATGAGGTCTACAGAGAGTTTTGTTATACAGATGAGCCTCACTTCTCAGCAATGAATATCCCTGGATGTGAGCAGAATGTAATCCTTGTGGATTCCGTATCCAAGAGATATAATCTTTGTGGTGCCCGCATCGGCTGTATCATCTCTCACAATAAAGATGTGATGGCCGCTGCGATGAAGTTTGCACAGTCCCGTCTCTGCCCTCCGGTATTTGGGCAATATGCAGCAATTGGCGCGTTGGATACTCCTCAAAGCTACTTTGATGAAGTAAAGGAGGAATACATCCGTCGCCGTGACTGCGCTGTTGAGATGTTAAATGCCATCCCGGGAGTATATGCTCCGACCCCTTATGGAGCTTTCTATACAGTAGTGGAGCTTCCTGTCGAGGATGCAGAGGATTTTGCAAGATGGATGCTTAGCGAATTCAGGGTGGACGGAGAGACAACAATGGTGACCCCGGCTGCGTCCTTCTATAAAACTCCTGGAGTGGGTCGCAATCATGTGCGCGTTGCCTATGTGCTTGAGGTGCCGGAGCTTAAAAAAGCCATCAACATCCTTGCCCAGGGTTTGGCAGCGTACCAGAAAAAGACTGTATGAAACCAAATTTTGAAACCTTAGCTGAGATCTATCGCTACTCGACCAAAGCATTTGCTTCGCACATTGCTTCCGAGTTTACTGATGGCTCTCAGCGCTACACCTACGCAGGATTCAGGGAAAGTTGTGACAACGTGTCCCGCATCCTCTCCAATTTTGGTATAGGTTCTTTTGACAAAGTGGCGATTCTCTCAGAGAACATGCCCAACTGGACCGTATCATTTTTTTCCATTACGGCCTTTGGCCGCATCGCAGTGCCGATGCTTGCGGACCTTTCTGCCGCAGAGGTGGAAAATATCCTTGCACACTCAGATGCCAAGGCGATATTCATCTCAAAAGCTCAGTTTTCCAAACTAAGCCCGGAGCGCATTGAAAAGCTGCTGCTTGTGATTGATATTGAGGACTTCAGTTTCCTTAAAGTCAACGGTGATGCCTATACCTGTGATGGTGAGGCTGCGATGCCGATGCCGATGGATATTGCGGCAATCCTCTATACTTCAGGCACTACCGGCAATGCAAAAGGCGTGATGTTGAGTCATAAAAACCTTTGTGCCAACGTGCTCAACGCCTACTATAGCTTCAAGGTGAGCAAGCGTGATGTGTTTATGTCCATCCTGCCGATGGCTCATGCCTACGAGATGAGTATCGGCGTGCTTTATCCGTTTGCCAGAGGCTCAAAGGTCTGCTATATCAAACGAGCACCGACCCCTTCAGTGCTTCTTGCTTCGCTCAAGCAGGTGAGACCTACAGCTATGCTCTCGGTTCCGCTGATCATTGAGAAGATATATAAGAGCAGTATAGCCCCAACTGTCAAGAAGAGTAAGTTCCTGACTTTCTTGCATAAAAATATGCCGTTTGTGCTTTATCTGCTGATCGGATTCAAGCTTAGGAAGACCTTTGGCGGACGTCTGAAGTTCTTTGGTATCGGTGGTTCCAAGTTGGATCCTACTGTTGAGGCATTTCTCAAGAAGACCGGCTTCCCTTATGCTATCGGCTATGGCTTGACTGAGACTGCCCCTCTCATCTGTGCGGCCCCTCCACGCAAGACAAATGTTGGCTCTACCGGCAGGCAAGTGCCTGGCATTCAGGTAGAATTGAGGGACGTCAATCCGGAGACGGGAGAAGGCGAGATCTGCGTAAAGGGCCCTATCGTGATGCTTGGCTATTACAAGGACTATGAGCGCACAAAGAATGTCCTGAGTCAGGATGGCTGGTTCCGCACCGGCGACCTGGCCTGTGTCGACGCCAAGGGACGATATTCAGTCAAGGGACGCATGGGTACTCTCATCCTGGGTGCATCCGGAGAAAACATCTATCCTGAGGAGATCGAGGCAGTGATCAACAGCATCGATGGTGTGCAGGAGTCTCTTGTAGTGAAGAAAAACGGCAAGCTTGTAGCGCTGGTCCAGTATAACGAAAACGAGATCGACTGGAATTTTGAGCACGAAGACAAGTTTATCGAAGATATAGAAGCACGCAAGGCTGCCATCATCGAGTTTGTCAATTCACACGTGAGCAAGTTTTCAAGGATCAACTCAGTGGAAGTGCGCAAAGAGCCGTTCATTAAAACAGCAACAAAAAAGATTAAAAGGTTCTTATACGAATAATATTTTTTACTACATTTGTGCTTGCCCATAATTATAGCACAGATGAGAGCCTTTTCCTCATTTCTTTGTATAATACATCTATCTCTTTTCCTTTTTGTGTCAGCTTGCGCTCCCACAAAGGAAGAGCCTGATGATGCAAGTCTAGACGCACCGGGTAACGTGCGTCTTCTTGCTTCTACATCTAACTCTCTGGCATTTGCATGGTCAGAGGTCCCTGGTGCAGAGAAATATGGCACAAGGCTGGAGACTTCTACAGGCTCTCTTGTCGGCAGCGTAACCTATACCACGCTACCCCAGCAGAACTATAATGGTCTCAAGCCTTCAAGCCAATACCGTTTTATGGTGAGAGCTATCTCTGCAGACACCCAGTCGGATTATTCCGAGCCTCTGTCTGCTGAGACAAAAGAAGAGTCTTCAGACGAGGATCCCTCTCCGGGAGACGATGAGCCTGAGCCGGAAACCCCTCCGGTATCCAATCCATCAGAGTTCTATGCTCAGATGCAAGTCCCTGCATCTGAAGATGCTCATGCCAAGGCATTGGCTTTTCCGGGAGCCGAAGGTGGCGGAATGTATACGACAGGAGGCCGTGGAGGCAAGGTCATCCATGTGACAAATCTCAATGATTCCGGTGAAGGCTCGCTGCGTGCTGCCATTGAGCAGAAGGGTGCGCGTGTTGTGGTTTTTGATGTCGCCGGCGTCATCGAACTCAAAAAGGAGCTGAAAATCTCCAACGGAGATATTACGATTGCCGGTCAGACTGCTCCTGGCGACGGTATCTGTCTGAAAAACTACTACTTCTATGTGGGTGCGGATAATGTGATTATTCGCTTTGTGCGCTTCCGCCTGGGTGAAGCGTCAGCCAATGATAGTGCGGATGCGATCTGGGGCAGGTATAATAAAGACATTATCCTGGATCATTGCTCAATGTCGTGGTGCGTGGATGAGTGTGCATCTTTCTATGCCAACCAAAATTTCACCATGCAGTGGTGCTTGCTCTCCGAGAGTCTGCGTAATTCCGTACATTCAAAGAGCGCTCATGGCTATGGCGGCATCTGGGGCGGCAAGGACGCTTCGTTCCACCATAATATGCTGGCTCACCACGATAGCCGCAACCCGCGCTTTGATCACCCTCAGGTCTATGGTGACTATCTTGCGACTCATAGGGGAGTGGTAGACTATCGATGCAATGTTGTCTATAACTGGGGCGATAATTCCAGCTATGGCGGCGAGAACGGCCAGATCAATATGGTCAACAACTACTATAAGCCGGGTCCTGCATCCAAGGATAGAAAATATTTCCTGGCCGCGGATGCCAAGTATGAGAAGAGCGGTACCGTCTATGCCGATAGATATCCGGAGCTTTATATCGATGGCAATGTGCACACGAAGCATAGCAATATCACAGAAAACAATGCCGCTGGTGTCAATTGGACAGATGGAGCTAGCTATGCCAACTATCAGAAGACTCTTTCTTCGGCACACAAGCTTTTAGGCCCTTCAGGCGAACGCATCTATACTACTACCCATAGCGCGGAGACTGCCTTTGAGCGAGTGCTCAGCTATGCAGGCGCATCCAAGTCAAGGGATGCAGTGGATAAGAGGGCGGTTGATGATGCCAAGAGCGGCACTGCAAGCATAAAGGATGGCGGTAATGGCAGCACCAACGGCTTGATTGATAAGGTGGAAGCTGCAGGTGGCTGGCCGGACTATAAGGCAAGTGCGGATGAGTTGGCTAGAGTCAAGGATAGCGATGGTGACGGCATGCCTGACTGGTTTGAAGATCAGTTTAAGCTTGATAAGGCTAAGGCTTCAGACGGCACTGCAAAGACAATTGATGCCTACGGAAGATATACCAATCTTGAGATGTATCTCCATTACATTGTGCGAGATGTGGTCAATGGAGGCATCGAAGGCGGCCAATACAAGAGTTTGTAAACTAGAACTACTAAACAATAACCAAAATTTTTAGCTTATGGCAAATCTTACAAAAAAGATTTATCTACTGATTTTTGGTCTGCTCGTGACAGTTTTTTCTGTCTCGGCACAAGAAATCAGTGGTGTCGTTAAGGATGCCAACGGTGAACCGCTGCCCGGTGTAGCCGTGATGGTTGAAGGTACGACACAAGGAGTGTCTACTGATATTGATGGTCATTATGCTATCAATATCCAGGATGCCAGGGGTAAGACCCTTGTTTTCTCTTTTATCGGTTTGACAACCAAGACAGTTGTTATCGGTACAAGAGCTGTTATCGATGTTGTCCTTGAGGAAGATGTAAATTTCCTCGATGAGACAGTTGTAATCGGTTATGCGACTGTAAAACGTCGTGACTTGATGGGCTCTGTTTCATCTGTTGACAGCAAGTCTTTGACTCAGATGCCGGTTGCTTCTGTTTCTGAGGCGTTGACAGGTAAGATGGCGGGTGTGCAGGTTACAACAACAGAAGGCGACCCTGACGCAGAGATTAAGATTCGCGTCCGCGGTGGTGGCTCAATCACTCAGGACTCTTCTCCTCTCTACATCGTTGACGGCTTCCCTGTATCCAGCATCAATGATATCCCTTCATCGGATATCCAGTCGATTGACGTCCTCAAGGATGCGTTTTCAACTGCGATCTACGGTTCCCGTGGTGCCAACGGTGTTGTACTCGTGACCACTAAGTCCGGCGCAAGCGGCAAACTCACAGTAAATTATAATGTGTACTACGGCCAGAAGCAGATGGCAAACAAAGATGCTATCCAGGTCATGGATCCTTATGAGTTTGTAAAACTTCAGTGGGAGCTCGGTTCTATGAGAGGCAACCTTGATGAGGAGTATATCCCTACCTATGGCGCATGGGCTGATATTGATCAGTATGCAGCAATGAAGGGCAATGATTGGGTTCAGCAGGTGTTTGGCAATGTCGGCACAACATTTAATCACAACCTTTCTGTTTCCGGTAGTTCTGATAAGGTTAAGTGGAATGCAA
>CALEJC010000143.1 GCA_937898205.1 uncultured Bacteroidales bacterium | reverse complement strand
CGGCCGGGCCCCTTCCGCTCACGAGTCGCGGACGACTACGCCCGCCTGGAGTCAGCCGCCATTCCGCTCTGCGTCTTCATCACTCGCAATCTTCCCGTGTGCGCTGGGGCCGTATTTGTCTACAGCAGCTGCCGGTGGGGTGATGTTTTGTGGAGGATTTAGTTTATATTTGCGTAACCAATAACCATAAAGATTTATGCATAATAGAAATATCCTTCCGATCTTGGCTCTGGCTCTCTGCCTTAGTGTCGGCCTGCGGGCGCAAAGTTTTGATCCGCTGAATGTTACCAGTACTGATATTACTTTTAACTCCTATCCTAATGGGGATAAGGTGCCGGATTATTCTTTTGCCGGATATATGGCCGGGGAGGAGTTTCTTCCTGATGTGCTGTCCGATCCTTCGATGCCGGTTGTGAAGATAGAGTCCAAGGGGCCTCGTGTGGATATGAGCTTTGAGTTGCAATCGGCGATAGATTATGTGGCTTCTCTGCCGCTGAGGGACGATGGCTTCAGGGGTGTGGTCCTGCTGTCGGAAGGGGAGTTTGATATTCGTGGAAGTCTGAGGATTTCTGATAGCGGTGTTGTGTTGAGGGGTGTAGGAGACAGGACTATGATCATAGCTTCCGGATTGAGTCGCGAGACCGCAATAAGGATCGAAGGAAAGGATGACAGAGTGTATTCTGAGCCTTATGATGTGACGGCAGATTATATCCCTGTGGGAGCTGTCAGACTGCCTGTGTCCGAGGGTCATCCTTTTGCGGTGGGAGATGCTGTGTGCATCACCAGACCGTGCACTCAGGAATGGATAGAACTGCTTGGTGCTCAGAGGATTGGTGATTATGCGGATTATGATCTTCCGAGTTGGAAACCGGGTGATGCGGAGCTGAACTTTGACAGAACAGTTGTTGAGGCAGGAAGTGATTTTATCGTGCTTGATGTCCCGCTGCCTCAGAGTCTGGATAAACAATATGGATCTGCTACAGTCAGGAGTTTTACCTGGCCGGGAAGGGTGAGCAGATCTGCTGTGGAAAATCTTGTGATCAGGAGTAGTTTTGACCCTAGATATCCCAAGGATGAAGAACACAGGTGGATGGCAGTGAGCGTTAATAATGCGGTGGACTGCTGGGTGCGCAGGGTAGATGCTGAGCATTTTGTGAGCTCGGCGGTGTATGTGCAGAGGGGCGCTTCAAGAGTGACAGTGGAGGAGTGTCGAAGTCTCAGTCCTGTGGGCGAAATCGGAGGCTATCGTCGCATCGCTTTTCAGACAGACGGTCAGCAGACCATGTTTAACCGTTGTTATAGCGAGCAGGCCTACCACGCATTTGCGGTGGGGCAGAGGGCTTGCGGACCAAACGTGTTTATGCAGTGCTATGCGGCTGATAGCTATGACTTTAGCGGCGCTTTGGGTATGTGGTCATGCGGTACTTTATTTGATCGCGTGACAGTGGAGAATGAGCCGATCAAGTTTTCTTACCTTGACCTTGATCTTCAAGGAGGCGGGTATGCAAGCGCCAACTCAATGTGCTGGCAGTGCAGAGCCCCACAGATACATCTTGCCGACCCGCCGGGAGCACACAACTGGGCCTATGGCTCTCGTGGTCAGGGCTACGGCATGGGCTCACACGGAAATCACAAGCTCACAAAGCCGGAGTTTTTCTACTGGACGCAATATGCTGCCCGCAAGGGTTCCGCTCCTCAGGACGAATTGGACAAATGGATCAGATATAATCCGGAGTTCTCGCAGACCGATGCGGCATTTGCCCGAAGGGAGAGCTTGAGATCCAGAGAGGCAGCCACGACAATTGACGCATGGATTGACAGCCTGGTGGTCGCATATCCCCTTGTAAATGAGGGAGGTAGTCTGCTAGCATGGGAAGCGCCAGAGCGCGCCGCCGACCAGTCGGCGGCGGAGCATCCGCTCGTGCTTGAGCGCGGCCTCATCGCGCGCGATGGCAGCTACCTCGCCGGCCGCGCTCAACGCACAGCGCTCTGGCGCGGTTCTCTCCGCACCCGCGATGTCGCTTCGGCGTCCAACCACCTGACCCGTTTTGTGCCGGGTATGACCGGTCGCGGATATACTGACGACCTTGAGGAGATCCGAGCCGACCTCAGTGCCAGCCGCACTGCTGTGTTTTCTCATTTCCCGGCGCTTTGGTATGAGCGTCGCCGCGACGACCATGGCCGTCTCACACGCGCCGACGCTGACGTGTGGGCTCCGTTCTATGAGCAGCCATTTGCCCGTAGCGGACAGGGAGAGGCTTCCGATCGCCTGAGCAAGGATGACCTCGACCGCT
>CALEJC010000142.1 GCA_937898205.1 uncultured Bacteroidales bacterium | reverse complement strand
TTCGTTTTTGATGAAGTCATACAATGTGCTCTGGCGAAGGCTGTAGTAGTATATCCAGAAATTGCTGACATCACCGATATATTGGCGCAGAGCACTGTCATTTTCTGTCTGGGCCATATTCAGGTCTGTGACGCTGGCATTGCCTTCCTTGAAGCGGAGCATTGTGAGCTCATATCTCTCTGCCGCAATCTTCATGGCTCTCTGCGATACCATACATTGCTGTCTCTGATTATTAAACTGGCTGACAGCTGTAAACATCTGTCGTCTGTGGTCATTGGTGGACTGCTCAACCTGAGCTTTAACCACTGCCTGTGCGGCCTTGGCCTTTTCTACCTTGCCCTTGCCAAGCCCCCAGTCGAATATCGGGATGCTGAAGGTCACTCCGACCACTTCCTGATCCAGAAGATTGTTATAGGCAGCGGGAAGACTTGAGCCGGTCTGCGACATGCCAAATCGCGCATTCAGCGCAAATGAGAAGCCTCTTGATGCCTTGGCGCGAGCAAGCGAAGACTCTGCATTGAGCAGGCTAAGCTCCTGATCGATGCGGAAGCTGGAGTTGGTCAACGCCTTCATCATCACGAGATCATAATCCATCTGAATATCAGGAAGTTCTGAGTCAATCTGCGGGACGATCTCGTAGGACTCGTCATAGCCGAGAAGTGAGTTGAGCGCCATCTGTGCTTCTCTCACCTGAACAGCGGTCTCGTTGATCGCAATGCTGTCGTTGAGCATGCGCAACTCAAGCTGGAGATAGTCAGCCTTGGTCACATCGCCAAGCTGAAGTCTCTCTGCGGCGATTTTGAGCATATTGCCCGAATTTTCAAAATTGCTCTTGCTGATGTCGTTGTTCATCTTGGCGAGAAGCAGCCTATGGTAAGCATTGACCACATTGATTGTAAGGCCTTCCATCGCTTCAAGATAGTCTCGCTTGCCTTTTTCGTAGGCCTGCGGCTCAATCTTCTTGTCCCACTTAAACTGGTTATAGGTAAAGAGCGGCTGGTAGTAGGACACAGTGATAGGTCTTGAATACCATGTCAAGCTCTTAGGGCCGCCAAACTGATCGATGCGAGAAAGGTCAGAAGAGACAGACAGCGTACCGCCGGTAAATGTGATATTCTGATTGATCTGCAGACCGACTCCGTTTTGAAGATTGTTGGAGCTCACATAATTGAGGCTTCCGTTGTCGGGGTTTTGAAGCAGGGTGAGCGAACGGTCAAAGTTCATCAGATTGCCCTGGAGGTAAACCGAAGGAAGCCTGCTTGCCTGGTAGGAGCGGTATGCCCAATAGGTGGAGATAAAGGCTTGGCGAGCCTCCAACGCCTCCACAGACTGGAGCCTGGCGATACTGATCACCTCGTCAAGAGAGGCTTGTCGCTGCGCCATTGCGACGCTTGAAGATATCAAGATCAGAAGTATGCTTAATGTTTTTTTCATAATCTATTTTGCGTTATCGCTCAAGATTACAGCATCACCCGTGCCAAGAAACAAAAGTGCCTGACTTGCAGACACTTGCACAAGTCAGGCACATTATTGATATGTAAAGAATCTTTACACCTTTGTAAAGAAATTAATAGCTGATCTTAACACCGAAATAGAAATTTCTTGGAGAGGAAGGGCCATAGATATAACCGGAGTCACGATCAGGACCTTGGTCGAAGTCGTTCTGGAAGGCATTGAAGATATTCTGCACACCTGCGTTTAACTGCAGGATGATATTATTATAGACGTGGAAATCATAAGATGCCTTCAAGTTCATATCAAAGAAATCAGGTGTCTTCTCTGTGCGGTTTTCTGCGATAAATCCGGCGTGGTGCTCGACGAGCATACTTCCTGTATATGTGCCGCTCAAAGAGAGCATAAATTCCTTGACAGGAGTGTATGAAGTCACAAAGTAGCCATAGAGGTCAGGGGTCCTGAACATCTGAGTCACAGCTTCCACGTCATCTGCCCAAGCGTGAGCTTCCTTGTAGAGAGAGCGCTGCACAGTGACGCCGCCCTGAAACTGGAAGAGATCTTTATAGGCGAGCTTGCCCTCAAAGTTACCACCAAACACTCTGGCACCCGACTCATTACGACGCTCTTTGATGAGGACGCCGTTCTGGATGCCGATTTCAGTGAGAGCAAACACATCATCAAGATCTGTATAGAAGCCTTCAAGACAGAGGTTTCCCTGCCAGTCACCCCAGCTCTCATAAAGGTCTGCAGAAACGCTTAGGCTCTGTGATTTTTCTACACGCAGATCGTCTGCAAGGCGGATCATTGACACGATGCCACCCACGTTGTCGATGTGCAGATCCTCATCAAAAGCCTGAGGAGCTCGGAAGCCGTAGGAATAGCTTGCTCGGAGGTTGACATGCTCATTTGGATTATATCTGAGGTTTGCTCTAGGGCTGAAAATCAGGTTGTCGATCAGATTGTGTTTGTCGAGACGTCCTCCCAGCAGGAAGCTCCATGTCTCGTTGTTCCATTCGTTCTGAGCATAGACGCTTCCGATTCTAACCATCTGGTCTGTCATGCGGTTATATCCCCACATATTATCCTCAAGATGGTCCTGATTATATTCTACGCCTATTGTGAAGTCAGCCGGCATAAACAGGCAATTGTCCATCTTATGCACATACTGTCCGCCGACAACCCAAGTGAGGTCATTGGTCTGTCCGTAGGCATTTGGATCCATTCCCGCGCCGTAGTAACTCTCGCGGTCAGTGTGCTGAAGCGAAGCAAAGAGGCTCAGATGCTGCGCCATTCCCGCACCAAACCA
>CALEJC010000141.1 GCA_937898205.1 uncultured Bacteroidales bacterium | reverse complement strand
TCTCTCTGATCTCAGCTGTTTCGCTGAGAGACTCGGCGATGATATCGCGCGCGCCTTCGAGTGCCTGCTCGGCATCTTTCACCTCGCCTTTGACATATCGGCGGGCTTCGTTATATGGATCACGGACTTTTACGTCCATCATAGCCTTTGCAAGAGGCTCAAGTCCTCGCTCCTTGGCAATCGTAGCCCTGGTGCGTCGCTTCGGCCTGAATGGGAGATATATGTCCTCAAGGGCTGTGCTGCTGATGCAGTCCGCTATCTCTGTGCGCAGAGCGTCTGTGAGTGCTCCTGCCTCTGCAATTGTCTTGAGGATAGTTTCCTTGCGCTTCTCCATCTCGTCAAACACATCCTTATAGTGCTTGAGCTCAGCCACTTGGGCGTCGTCCATGCCGCCGGTTTTCTCCTTGCGGTAACGGCTGATAAACGGGATCGTGTCGCCTTCGGAAAGCATCTCGACACAATTCTCAACCTGCCAGTCCTTGACTTGAAGCAGGGAAGCAATATGCTTTATGTATATCTCCTTCATCAAAGGCAAATATACGCATTAACTGCGATATCTGCCGCTATCTTTTAACAGACCTGTGATGGTAGCGTTGAGTTTTGACGCTTCTTTCAGCTCGGAGATGTTTCTATGGAAACGGAACCTCCAGTGGTGGTTAGGGTCTGCCGGCTGATTGATGCGCTCTTCCATGCGCTCTGCTCTACGGACATTTGAGTCGAGTGCAACCCAATCCTGAAGAGGGAAGATCGCCAGCATCGATGGCGATGCGAGGAACTCCCAAAGCAGATTTCTGATCTCCCACGGCTCAGGGTCGTGATCGCACTGCATGCGCAATGTGTCAAGGTCGTGTCCTGAAGTCGCGCAGACGCTGAGTTCGTTCCATGCTCCTTCGATCATGCCACGCATCTTGAGTGAGAGGATGCGCTCGTGATCCATCACGCCGGGGACGCAATCCGGAACCATGCCGAGGTCTTCTCCGCAGGCGAGCATGCCTGTAGCTCCAAGGAGTTCAGGAAGCTTCTTCTCTGCGTTGCGGCGCCAGAACTCATCGTGTCTGTGGTAGAAGAAATCGTTGTACAGAGCGCCAAATCTCTCCTGCTGCCATTGTGGAAGGCGAGCCGAATCCGGAGCAATCATAGGCTGGTATTTGCCCGGATTGCGAGGATCCGGAAGGAAGAGGCCTTCGATAGGGAGCTGCATGGATGCGATCTCCTCTGCGCTATATGGAAGGGCAGGGTTGAAGTGGCCCATCATGCCGCTTGCGTGCTCGATAGGGATCTCCCAGATGCGGAAGAAGCCGAGGATATGGTCAATCCTGAACGCATCAAAGTACTCTGCCATCTTTCTGAGGCGAGACTTCCACCAGGCATAGTCGTCCTTGGCCATCTCTTCCCAGTTGTATGTAGGGAAGCCCCAGTTTTGACCGTCTGCGCTGAATGCATCAGGCGGTGCTCCTGTAGAAGAGTCAAGGTTGAAGAGCTCAGGATGCCAGTATGCGTCGGCGCTGTCGCCACTCACACCGATAGGGAGGTCGCCCTTGAGAGCTACGCCCTTGGCGCGTGCATGTTTTGCAACAGCAGCAAACTGCTTGTCGAGGTGCCACTGCATCCAGCGGTAGTACTCCGGCTCAAGAGAGTCGCGTTTTGCGCAGAACTGCACATATTCTTCTAGCCAATATTGGTTGTCTCTCACAAACTTCTTGTATGCTGCGCTTGCCATCTCCTTCTCTCCCTTTTCCTCAAATGCCTTGCGGATGAGGGCCATCTTGGCCTTGAACACGCGCGGGTAGTCGATCTCGCTGAGCGCATTCAGGGCAGCCTGCTCCTTTTTAAAAGCGGCGGTCTCCTTGACGCCTATGCTCTGAAGGTTGATGTAGAGCGGATGCAGTGCAAACGAAGAGATGGGGCTGTATGGATAGGAATCCTTCCAGTCTCCCTTGCGGGTAGTGTCGTTGACAGGGAGGATCTGGATCACGCTCTGGCCGAGCGAAGCTGCCCAGTCGATGAGGTCCTTGAGGTCGTTGAATTCGCCGATGCCAAATCCCTTGTCGCTGCGAAGCGAGAAGACAGGCAGAGCCACGCCCGAAGCCCTGAAGCCCGGCTGGTTAAACATCTCAGCCTGCATCTTGCGGGTAAACGGACATCCCGGATATGGACAGTCCTGCCACTCATCCACGATCTGCTTGGCAAGCTTGCTGCTGTGCTTCTGCCACTCAGATCTCCAGATGAGGCCGTCGCGCATCACGACATAGCCATAGCTCTTGAGGTCGGCTGCTTTGCAGTCCTTGACTGTCACGCTCCAGTTGCCGCCCTCACCCCAGTTCATGGGGTATTTCCTATCATTGAGGACCAAGCTGAGGCTCTCGCCCCAGTTGGTCCAGTAATTTATCTTAAACTCTACTTGCATGCCTGAAATGAAATAGCAAAGCCACCGCCGGCAGCCATCTTGATGTTGAGGGTGCTGCCTGAGTTGACTGTCTGTTTGGTGATTTTATATGCCTTAGGGTTGTTTTTGTAGTGGGCATCCTCTGCATCTGCATAGATGGTCGCCTCAAAGTCTCCCTCCGGGAGGAAGTCAAGCTTGACATCAAACTCGCGAGGGTTTTCGTCGGTGATGCCGCCGCAGAACTCCACGAGCTCCTTGGCCTGGGTGCCGAGCTTGACGATGAAGTTGCCGGGCTTGGCGATGTGCTCGCCGGTGACGGTGGTCACGCGCTCGATGAGAGGCATACCGGTGAGGATGGCATCGGCAG
>CALEJC010000140.1 GCA_937898205.1 uncultured Bacteroidales bacterium | reverse complement strand
CTGCCTTCCATCCGCTAGGATTCTCGATGCTTGTGAGCTTGATTGCATGAGGAGCGCCAGCAGTTTCAATGCTATATCTAGCCACCTCTACGCCGTCATTGTAACCCACAGCCTCAATCTTACCAGGCTGGAAAGCAATATCCTTATATGTAAAAAGGAATTGACTTTCCTGCTCACAGTTGCTAAGCTCCTTACCGTTGAGGAAAAGCTTAACCGACTCTGTGTTGGAAACGACATATACAGGCTTTACAACCTTTGCATCATAGTTCCAGTGGCCTACAATGTAGATAGCAGGAGACTCGATATCAACCCAGCCACTCCACATCACCTTGTGAGCAAAATAGGTATCCTTAGGGATGCGAAGAGGGTCGGTCACACCACTACGGCGATAATTCTCTACTCCACGGAAGTGAGTATTACTATCCGAGAAGATAATTTTTGCACCACCGGAGCTAACGCGCCTACCGGAACCCGGACGCTCTCTATAGTAGTCATACCATCTACGGACATGCTCTACAACAAACTGATCCTGGTTATGGTTGTAAGGAGCTGCATTGCCTTTGGTAGTGGTATTGCTCATTGCAGAGTGGAAACTGTCATTTCCTTCACCTTCCTTATGGAAAGGATAAGAATAGTCATCCCAGTATTTTCTCAGACCTTCGTCGCGGCAATATTCTGTGGCCCAGAATGGAGAATGTGCGCTCTTGTTGATATAAAGCATCTCTCCGCCATACTCAGCCTCTCTGATATCAAGCATCTCGCGGCTACCGATCGCTCTTCCACCATAGAAATCATACAGATCTCTGATAGCACGAAGCTCGATCATGTGCTCACGGCTGATGGATTCGTTGCCACCTTCATAGAAGATGATAGAAGGATTGTTTCTGTTATAGATGATTGCGTCACGCATCAACTCTGTGCGCTGCACCCACTGCTGGCCTTTGGCATCCTTCTCGGCATCGCCGGCGGGCATCGCCTGGATCAGGCCCACACGGTCACAAGACTCAACATCCTGCTTCCAAGGAGTAACATGCATCCATCTGACGAGGTTACCGTTACCCTCGACGATCATACCGTTGGAATAATCGCTGAGCCACGCCGGAACCGACATACCAAGAGCCGGCCACTCATTTGATGTGCGCTGAGCAAATCCCTTGAGCTGAAGCACACGGTCATTGAGCCAGAACTTACCTTCTGCAAAACGAGTCTTTCTAAATCCGGTGCGGGTATTGACCTCATCAATCACTTTGCCGTCAACAACCAAAGCAGTCTTGACATCATAAAGGTATCCATAGCCCCAACCCCAGAAATGCACATCATCAAGAGGAGTTTCAGCAGAAAGCATTACTGTCTGCCCTGCAGGAACCACTGTAGGCTCGCCTGAAACGGATGCCACCTGCTTGCCGTCACGATCAAAAATCGTCACGCGGTACTCAGCTGTCTTGTCGGCGCCGGTCTCATTTCTCACCTCAGACTCTGCGTGAATGATAGCTGTACGAGCCTTGACACGCATATCCTTTGCATAGACATAAACGCCTGTGGTCTTGAGGTTTGAGTAAAGCGGAAGTGTCTGATAGAGCTTGTCTGTCACGTGCAGCCAGACATTCTTTGGAAGTCCGCCATAATTTGCGTTGAAGTTCTTGTTACTCCACTGATACTTAACGCCTGTGGTGCGTTCCGCGTAGTCCCAATTATTATCAACCTTAACCGCAATAACATTGCTGCCGACCTTTACATAAGGAGTAATATCAAAGCCAAAAGCCATCACGCCATTTTCATGCTGGCCGACCATTTTACCATTGACATAGACATCTACACCTTGACGAGCACCCTCAAACTCAATAAAGACTTTTTTATTCTTTGTGGTCTTAGGAAGCACAAAGTTCTTGCGATACCACATAACTGTGTCAGTCAGATCATGGATATCAAGCTTAAAAGCCTCATCCTCATTGAATGCATGTGGAAGAGTGACTTTTTGCCAAGACTTGTCGTTGAACGAAGTCTTTTGGGCAGATGGGATATCACCGACTTTAAGACGCCAGTTTGAGTTGAAATTGTATTTTTCTCTAGCTCCTAGAGAAAGGCACAAAAGCAATGCTGAGGTTATTAATAAACTTTTTAATCTCATGGTTACTTATTGGAGTTATACTTGAAATTCTTGATGGCAGTGCGAGAAAGCGTCGTCCGGAAACCAAACCAACCTTTCTTATATGGCTGAGGATCATCCAACTCAAAAAGTTTCTGACCATCGATCCAATATTGCACTATGTTTCCGTCTGAAACAAGCTTGATGTGATACCACTTATTTGGAGTCAGAAGGTGCGCGGCATCGGTGTACTCTCCCAAGATTGCAGGACCAGGGTTTCCATCGTAGCGGCGGAAACGCGTCGTCGAATTGTGATTACCTCCATATCCCACATAATAAAGAGCAAGCTGCGCCTGATTTTTGAAAACTCCGTTTCGTTGATCCAAACGTTCAAAAACGCTATCGGCTTCCGGATCTGTTGCCATCCAGAAGCAATTGAGATCGCTCAGTCTGTCTCCTTCTTTTTCATCATAGACGATAGCATCATACTCGATGGTCACATCTCCGGAGAGCATGTCATTATACCACAATGTCAAACCCTTAGGAGACACGATCTCACAAGCTCCATCTACAAATGAGACAGAATAATCCGGTGACTCAGACTCCACTGTCCATCTGGAAGAAAACTCTTTTTCATTTAGTCCATCGCTCCATTGGCTACAAGAGCAAAGACAAAGGAGCAAAAAAGAAAACAGACCGACCTTTCTCATCTTATAATATCACTATTTCTTGAAATAAGGAAGCTTGGTGAGATCAACCATCACAAGGTTAAGTCTCTTGCCATCTGAGTAGTGACCAGACTGGAAGCAGAGCTTAGTGCCATCTGGGCTGAAGAATGGATGTCCGTGATCCGGAGCCATCTTGATATCAGATGCGATGTGATATTTATGACCTGTCTCAACATCGATAATCCAGATGCTGCCAGCAAATGTATCACCAGCCGCCCACTTGTTGTCGCGAGTTGAGTTGCAATGCCAGAAACCACGACCTGTGAGTGAAGAAGAGCGGTCGTTGTCCATCTCTACATTGCCAAGGCAATCGATATCGTCTGTGCGAAGGTTGATGCGGAAGATTCCGTGAGCCTGCTTGCGGAGCTGTGGCTGCCAGCCAAGTACATTGAAGTATACATAATCCTCAGTGCCAAATGTCTCGTGAGTCACCCAATCAAGAGGAGTCTCAACATAGAGAGGCTTGAATGTGTTGGTGTTGGCATCAGCATACCACATGCGCTGATGAGCATCGCCACCTGTCTCGCAGCAGAATACGATCTCGTTTGGACGATAGCGGCTAGCCTGGATGTGGCCCACCTTGAAGTTAACGTTGGCAATCATTGTCACCTCACCTGTCTTAAGATCCATCTTGCGGAGACCGCTAAGAGACTGAGTGATCTTTTTAGGCTGATCAGGACGTGGGTTGAACTCATGCTTCTGCATCTCTGCATAATCCTCAGGTGTACCATTCTGTCTTGAAACAGAAATGTATGCATAGGTATCATCACTATTTACACACCAACCACCTGGACGACCCATCTCCTCTGTCTGAGGGAAAGTTCCGATGTATTTGAGATAGCTGTCAAAATCCTTTGCTCTCTTAGCTTTAGCATCAGCAAAGAACACATCGAGATCCATCACATACATGTTCCAATCCTGGTCGACTCTCTTATTTACAAAGAGCTTGTTAGACTTGTTTGCAAGGAAAACCGAGCCTACCGAACCGTCAGTAACCTGAACGATCTTACCGGTAGCAACTTCCATAAAGAAATATTGACCTGGCTTATAGGTATATTCCTTACCCTGGCGGTCAATACCCTTTACAGGCTCTGTCTGCACACGGTCTGACGAAGAGCGGAAAAGCAGCCATTTGCCATCAGGAGTCCACATTGGGTCTGTCTGATAGATAAATTTGTCATTTCCTTCTGTGTTGGTCAAAACTGTGAGTGTAACTCCGGTTTTTGGGTCCTTTACGTTCTTTTTCTCCGAAGGTGTCATGACACCAAACTGAGCATAAGCAGAAACACTTGCTACTAAAAGAGCTGCAGCGATTAATACTTTTTTCATTTTCTTGATTATTAAATGGTTAAAAATTATAGAGTTGTTACTATTTCGCCATTGATGGTACAATTGTCAAAAACAATTTCACCAAGTTGTCCGTGAGCATAGTTTTCTCCGGTCTTGACACCGTCAAAAGTACAATTTTTGAGTGTCACGTTGTTAATGTTTACTCTGTCCTCAAGACCATAGAGCCAAACTCCATATTTTGAGTCCTTACATGTGACATTTTCAAGGATGACATTACGCACCTCCGGGATAAAACCTCGTTTTGCTACCTCATTAGGCTCATAATTGAGGTTGATGCGAAGCACTGCCTCCTTACACTGTCCTACTTCAACATTTCTCACATAGATATTCTCGATCAAGCCACCACGCGCTGTGCTTGTCTTGATGCGGATGACTCTGTCAAGATGTGGAGAGTCCATCTTGCAATTTTCCACAAAAAGATTGCGGAAGCCGCCTGATATCTCCGAACCGATCACTACGCCGCCATGTCCGTTGGCCATGGTACAATTGCGCACAATCACGTTTTCTGTCGGAGTATTCCATTTGCGGCCGTCTTCATTACGACCACTTTTGATAGCGATGCAATCATCTCCGGTATTGAAGATACAATCTTCTATGAGGACATTCCGGCATGATTCAGGATCGCAACCATCGCCATTAGGGCCGTCATTGTCTATCCTTACTCCTCTGAGCGTAAAATCCTTGCAGAACACAGGATGAATCACCCAGAATGGTGAGCGAAGGAAGGTCACGCCCTCTACAAGCACAGTGGTACAGAAATTAAAGTTGAGTGTCTGAGGACGAAGACAAGTGATCTCATTGTAGATTCTTTCTCCTACTGGCACATGGTTTTCTGCCTGCTCCAGGAGTTTGAGACGAGATGCTCTGTATAATTTTGAATCAGGATCGTCAGGATTTTCTCTAAAGTCTCTGCGCTCCATCCTTTGCTGACGCTCCCACCAGCTCACATCACCCTGAGCATCAATCACACCGGCACCTGTCACTGCAATATTTGTCTCGCCATAGGCATAGATCAACGGATGTGCGTTATAGCAATCAAGACCTTCCCAACGAGTCCATACTGCAGGGAAATAGTCATTGATGTCTGTAGAGAACTTCAATACAGCACCTTCGCTGATATGCAGATTGACGTTGCTCTTCAAGGTTATCGGTCCGGTGTAGTATGTGCCGGCAGGGACAACTACAGTACCACCACCCTGACGGCTCATATCCACAATCGCAAGGTTGATGATTTCGTGACAAAGAGCATCAGGATCACCTTCCACCGCTCCCAGATCAGCGATATTGACGCTTCGCTCAGGGAAGCTTACTTTTGTCATCTCATCGATAATGCGCTGGGCTTCAGCCCAAGGGCCCTCTTCAACCTGAGTACAAGAACCCAAAACAAGCGCACTAGCGCCTAGCAAAAGGCTAGTTAGTCTCCTTCTTACCATTGATTATCACGTTTTTAAGTGTCAGATTTTCAATTGCGTCCTTCCTCCACTCAGGGACAGGAGTATTTACCGTTACGTTTTCAAAAGTAAAGTTTGAAAGACTGAATTCCGCCTCGTTTGGACTGATATTGGCAAAACTGCGGCACTCAAGGTCAAGATTACGGAAAGTGATGTTATTGCCATAAGAGCGAGGGATATCTTCTCTACCCTTAAGATCAAAGAACTGTCTCCAAGGTGCGACACCGAGCACGCAGCGACAACTGCCTGTAATATTGTCAATAACAATATTTTCATATCTCTGAGGAGTGTCCGGGCGCATCTTGAGCTGAAGAAGAGTCTGGCCCTGCTCCACTGTGCAGTTTCTCACGATGATGTTATTAGTGCCTATGCACTCGCTGCCACAAGTTATGCAGCTACCGGTCGTACGGTCAAAGAAACAATCCTCCACGAGCACATTGACGATAGGACCGTTGGCAGGATCGGTGTCAGCCCAAGGGCCTTTTCCTCCCTTGAAGCACACTGCGTCGTCATTTACTGTGATGCGACAGCCCTTTACGAGGACATTTGAGCATACATCCAGATCTATACCATCGGCGCTGGCAGATCTGATCGGAGAAACAGGAGAGAAAATGCGAAGATTGATAAACTTGATATGGTCAGTCTTGTAGGTATGGCAAGTCCAGAAAGGTGAATTCTGAAGAGTTGCATCAGCTACAATCACATTTTTACTATTGGAGATGTGCACAAGACGTGGGCGCTGCTCGTCTTTGTTTGTGCATTTAGGGTTCCACTGACGACGGATGCGGAATGCTCTCCAATATGGGCTTCCGTTACCATCGATTGTGCCCGGGCCTGTGAGCGTAAAGCCATCAAGACCGTCAACATTGATAAGAGCAGAAAAATATTTGCAGATCTCACCCTCGATACGGGTTTCGATCAAAGGAAAATCATAGATAAACTCGCTTCCCAAAAGGACTGCACCCCTACTTAAATAAAGATGTGTGCCTTGTTTGAAGAAAAGTGCTCCGGTCTTGTAGATACCCTCCGGGATCACGATGACGCCACCGCCCTCTTCAGCTGCCTTGTCAATAACACCCTGGATCAAAGCTGTCTGCAGATTATTAGGATCACTGATAGCGCCATAATCGGCAATACTATAGATTTTTCCTAATTCAGACGGAGTGGGCACCTCAGAATCCATAAACCACTCAGGAACAGGCGTTCCATCGGGAAATAGCAAAGCCTTTTCCTTATTCTTTTTTGCACTAAGCGGAAGAACCAGCGCCAAGGCCAGCAGAGAGATAAGTATTTTCTTCATTTGGGTATTTGTTTTAGTTATAAGTCCTATTGCGGCAAATTAACGTTGCAATATAGTAAAAAATTTGCAATTTCCATTGAAATATCCGTCATTTCCACAAAGCAAAAATGAGCACACAGGCAGTAATTCCGCACTTTGTAGTGTCAAATATTATCAGTATCTTTGAACGATTATGCATAATTTTAACACCACAATATGAAAACTACAACCGCTATCATCTTAGGATTGTGTTTGAGCATTGCTTCATTTGCACAACAGACAGAAAGCCTTTATCTTTCAGGCAAAGGGCTTTATGATACAAAGACCTGGCAATTCAGAGTTTCCGATGGCGCCAACAGCGGCAGCTGGAAAACAATCGAAGTGCCATCTCAATGGGAGCTTCAGGGCTACGGTCAGTACAATTACGGCCGCATGTTCGGCCCGAACTCAAAACCTTTACACGAATACGGAGAGTACAGGTACACATTCAAAGTACCTTCTTCGTGGAGAGGCGGTGACGTAAAAATCGTTTTTGAGGGTGCAATGACCGACACTCAGGTCAAAGTCAACGGCAAGGTTGCCGGTCCTACTCATCAAGGTGGATTCTATACTTTTGAGTACAACATCACAGATCTCATCAAGTATGGCGCCAACAACAAGCTCGAAGTCCTTGTCAAGAAAGAGTCAGACAACGCGTCCGTCAACAACGCCGAGCGTCATGCAGACTGGTGGAACTTTGGCGGCATCTATCGCCCCGTATACCTCACCCGCACAGCCAAGGAGCACATCGAGCACTTCGCCATCGATGCAAGGGCCAACGGCAGCATGACCGTGGATATTGAGGTTGCCAATGCCCCTGCCGGCTCGACAATCAAGTATTCGCTTTCTCCGCTTGACTCTCCGCAGAGGATCATCAACGAGCACATCGTGCCGCTCGAAGAAGCGCAGCAGCGACACACCCTCAACTGGGGTCGCGTGCAGACATGGGATTGCGAGAATCCAAACCTCTATGTCCTGACGATGTCTTTGGTATCTCCTAAGGGCAAGGTTCTGCACGAGGTGCAAAACCGAGTAGGTTTCAGGACAGTGGAGTTCAGACCTAAGGACGGCCTCTATGTCAATGGCACCAAGGTGGTGCTCAAAGGCATCAACCGCCACGTATTTCACCCTGAGGGAGGCAGATGTGTCAACGATCAGATCAGCCTGATGGACGCAAAGCTCATCAAGCAGATGTAGATGAATGCTGTGCGCTCTCACTACCCGCCTGAGAAGAGGTTCCTCGAAGTCTGCGACTCTTTGGGCATTTTCTACCTTAACGAGCTTGCCGGATGGCATGGACGATATGATGACGTAGTCGGCTCAAAGCTCGTCAGGGATATGGTCAGACGCGATGTCAACCATCCGAGCATCATCATCTGGAACAACGGAAACGAAGGCGGATGGAACACCAACCTCGATAAACTTTTCTATGAAAACGACCCTCAGAAGCGTCATGTCATCCACCCATGGGCAGATTTTGACGATTTAGACACTCACCACTACCCTACATACCTCACCGGAGTCGCTCGTTTCAACAATGGTTACAAAGTATTTATGCCTACCGAGTTTATGCACACCAACTCCGATCAGGGCGGCGGCGCAGGACTTGAAGACTTCTGGCTCAAGTGGACATCTCATCCATTATTTGCCGGCGGCTTCATCTGGGCATTTGTAGACGAGGCCGTTGTGAGGGTCGACCAGGACGGAAGACTTGACTCCAACTGGGACATGGGCAATGACGGCGTTGTCGGCCCATACCGCGAGAAGGAAGGCAGTTTCTGGGCGATCCGCAACGTATGGTCACCAATCCAGTTTGCACAGCTTTACATCACACCTTCATTCAACGGAGAGTTCTATGTAACAAACAAATACCTCTTCTCCAACCTCAACGAGTGCAAGATGGAGTACCGCCTCAAGAAGGTTGGCTCTCCTGCAGATGGCGCCAGCTCGGTGGTGACAGCAAGCGGAGACATTGAGATGCCTTCGATAGTGCCAAACACAACAGGCATCATGCGCATGGAGATGCCGGAAGGCTTCTTTGCCAACGACATCCTTGAGCTTGAGGCGTTTGACAAGCACGGTGAGAGCATCTGCACCTGGACATGGCCTATCCACTATGCAGGCGAATATTTCCAGCGCCACAATCCACTCAGCCAGGATGGACCTGCAGCCACAGTGGCATCAAGCAGCGACACACATACGCTCAGCGCCAAGGGCATTTCCGTAAGTTTCAATGCCCAGACAGGCGAGCTTGGCGAGATTAAGGTAGACGGCAGAATTTCGCCATTTGGCAATATGCGTCCGCTCGGCATCAAGACCAAGTTTATCGGCGGCAATGCAAGACAGGACGGCAAAGACGCAGTATATGTAGCGAAATATCACGGAGCCGTGGATTCTATCGTATGGAGGATGACTCCTGACGGAAAGCTCGGCATGGACATCGTGCTTCTCAACCGCGACAATGGCGGCGTCAGAGGCGGATTTGACGATGGCTTCATGGAGACAGAGATCAAGGATCTTGGCTTTGCGTTTGACTTCCCTAAAGAAAATGTCAAAGGCATGAAGTGGCTTGGCAGAGGACCTTATAGAGTATGGAAGAACCGCCAGAAGGGCCATAACATCGACCTTTGGGAAAAAGCCTACAACGAGACCATCACAGCTCGCGCAGTCAAAGGCAAGCTTGAGTATCCTGAATTCAAGGGATACCATGCCAACATCTATTGGGCACAGCTTCAGTCTGACGAGAATCCTCTTACTATCTATAGCGAGGAAGACGGACTTTATCTCAAGGTATATAATCCTGACGAGCCAGAGATGAAGCTCGCACCTCTCTTCCCTGACATGCCGGAAGGAGACATCAACCTTCTGCTTGATATTCAGGCCATCAAGAGTTTCAAGAGCATCCCTCAGCAGGGACCTCAGAGCCAGCCTGGCAACATCCGCATCAAGAGCGGTGACGAGGGACTCAAGATGACAATCTGGTTTGATTTTAGATAATTCCACATAATATGAAAAGAATAGCTTTACTTCTAAGTCTGGTTTTGTGTACCCTGGGTATCAGTGCACAGACCAATTATGATTACGACAAGATTCAGAAAGAAAATCTGGGACGAGGTGTCATCGCCGTACGTCAGAGTCAGTCTGAGGTATTTGTAGCATGGCGCTACCTCAACACCGACCCTCAAAACGTCGCTTTCAATGTATATCGCGACGGTCAGCTCATCACACCGTCACCGATTAAAAATGTGACTTGGTTTGTCGACGAGACCCCTGCAAAAGGCACTTCCACCTATGAAGTAAAGCCTACTTCAGCTAAACTTGCTTCCGGAAGTTATACTCTCCCGGCCGACTCTCCTATCGGCTATCTTCCTATAGCACTTGACACCCCTGCTCCTCAGACTATGCCTGACGGAGAAGTGGCAAGATACACTCCGGGAGACTGTTCTGTGGGAGATGCCGACGGCGACGGAGAATTTGAGATTTTCCTCAAATGGGATCCTTCAAACGCCCATGACAATGCCCACGCAGGCTACACAGGTGAAGTTTTCATTGACTGTATCAAGATCACCGGCGAGAAGCTCTGGAGAGTCAACCTTGGTCGCAACATCAGAGCCGGAGCACACTACACTCAGATGGTAGTATATGACTTTGACGGCGACGGAAAGGTTGAGCTCATCGTAAAGACTTCTGACGGCACCATCGACGGCACAGGCAAGGTCATCGGTGACAAG
>CALEJC010000139.1 GCA_937898205.1 uncultured Bacteroidales bacterium | reverse complement strand
GGGGGTGCGACGAATCCACTCCAACTCGCGCAGGTAGAGGTTACGGGTCTTCTCGGCAGCGGCATTGATTTGGTCGATGCGCTCCTGGCGCTTCTCAAGATAATTCTGATAATTGCCTTTGTAGAGGTAGACTGCGCCATGGTCCAGCTCCATCACGATATTGCAGACTCTATCCAGAAAATATCTGTCGTGAGTCACCATCAGCAAAGTGCAGCGGCTTCTGCCAAGGTAGGACTCCAGGTACTCAATCGCTTCAATATCAAGGTGGTTGGTCGGCTCATCCATAATCAGGAAGTCCGCCTCAAGAGCCAGCATCTCGCTGAGTGCCACGCGCTTGACTTCACCTCCGGAAAGCTCCTGCATCTTCTTGTCGTGCGGGAGCTTGAAGTTGCTGAGGAATTCGCGCAGCTTCTGCTCAAACTGCTGCCTGCGCTCGGGAGTGAAACTGCGGCACTGCTCTGCGCTGTGGGCAAGTACCTGATCAAATATTGTGAGCTCGGGAGCAAATGCATACTCCTGCTCCAGAAATGCGATGCGGATGCTTTTCAGAAAGACGATGCGTCCGCCTGAGTCCGAGCTGTCCGTGCCGGCAAGGATGCGCATGAGCGAAGTCTTGCCCGTGCCATTGGGTGCTATGAGAGCAATTTTATCGCCTTCATTGACATTGAAGGCGATGTTTTCAAAAAGGACTTTTGGTCCGTATGATTTAGAAATATTCTCTATCTGAAGGTAGCTTGCCATCTCACTAAATCTCCAATCCAAGCACTTTGTTGCGTGAGAGCAGACAGTCACCTACAGAAGCAGCCTTTCTGTCGAGCTCTGAAAGTTGAATGGATGTATCGATGGAAACTTTAGGCAGAGAGAGTCTGTTGACTGCGGTCTTGATCGGGAGAAGAAGGTAGTCCTTGCCCACGATGAGGCGTCCGCCGATGACCACAAGGCCCGGGTTAAAAATATTGAGCACTCCGGAGATACCTCGTCCCAATGTGTCTCCGATCTTGCCTATACAGTCAATCGCGAGGACATCGCCGTCTTCAATTGCCTGAAGGATGTCGCCAAGCTCAATGTCTCCTTTTTCCTTATAAATCGCATTAAGCGAAGAAGATGCGCCGCTCTCCAGCTTCTCGATCACCATGCGGTGCAGGGCAGATCCGGATGCGCCTGTCTCAAGGCATCCTACCTTGCCGCAACGGCAGATGATCTCATTGTCAAGAGCAGGGAAGTGACCGATCTCGCCGGAATAGCCTGACGTGCCATAGTAGAGTCGTCCGTTGGTGATGACACCCATGCCCAGACCCCAGCTGATGTTGATGAAGATCATGTTCTGATCAGCTTTAGGACCGAGATGCATATACTCGCCATAGGTCATGGCTCGAGAGTCGTTCTCGATGTTGACAGGGACATTGAACTCTTTCTGGAAGATGCTCTTGAGAGGAAGGTCATCGCTCACAAAGTAGGTGAGGGAATAACCTTTTTCAGGATTTACTCGACCGGAGAGGCTCACGCCGACGCCCAGGACCTTTATCCAGGAGATGCCGCACCCGGTCACTTCGTCCTTGACCATCTTGCAGATTGTGCGGATGGACTTTTCGTTGGCTTCAAGCACAAATTCCTTGTCTTGAATAAACTTGATGATCTCGCCTTTGAAGTTGCAAATGGCGATGTGGAAATGGTGTCTCGCAACATCCACGCCGATAAAATATCCGGCTTCAGGGTTTAGGCCATACACGCTTGGTCTTCTTCCACCTGAGGTGCCCACTTTTCCTTCGTCCTGGAGAAAGTTGTC
>CALEJC010000138.1 GCA_937898205.1 uncultured Bacteroidales bacterium | reverse complement strand
CGAAGCTCGTTGTTGTCGCTCCACTCATAGCGGGCGACCACTACGACATTGCCCGGATATCCCATCTCGCCGTCAGCAGAAAAGTACTTAAACTCCACTCCGCCCTTGTGCTTGCGAGACTCCCACACCTTGTTCTGGAAGCCCTCTGGACCGCCATGGAGGTGGTTAGGGCCATTGTTGACAGGGAGGTCATAGCTCACGCCATCAAGAGTAAACTTGCCCTTTGCGATGCGGTTGGCATATCTGCCGGGGCACTTGCCTGAGCAAGGACCGTCAGCAAAATAGCTCTCGGCGTTTCTGTAACCGACCACCACGTCGCCGATTTTACCATTCTTGTCAGGAACATTTACCGATACGATAGCTGCACCGATATTGCAAAGAACTACAGAAGCACCACTCTCGTTGGTCATTGTGTACTTGTAGATGGCTTGACCGTTGTGTCTTGCCCAAAGTTTTCTAGAGATTGACATATTGTTATTAGTTTATATTGTTTGCAATGAAATTCAATACATTGGCTGTAGGAGCATCCTTAAAAATCACCCTCTTCTGCTCATCAAGAAGATAGAGAGACGGGATGGCTCTGACATAATAGAGCTGGTCCGAGTTGATCTGCTGGTCTGCGTCGCGGCCATTGATCCAGTTGGAAGGATAGTTGCCGACATAGCTGTTCCACGCATCAACATCCGTGTCGATATATATGTTCATTATAGCCAGATCCTTTTGAGCAATGAGCTCATCAAGAGGTGGAAAGGCCTGAAGCTCTCCTATGATATCCTGGCAGGCCTTACATCCCGGATTGCTGAAAAAGAGCACTGTATATCTTGCCCTGATGTCGTGAAGCGACTTCTTCCGACCGGCACTATCGACGAAGGAGAAGTCCGCAGCCAATGTGCCATAGGGGTTTAATCTGCACATCTGCTCCTCAAACTCATATCCGGCACGTTTCTCCTCTTGAGTAAACTCCGACCTGACCAGACCCTCCACAAAAGGGTGGAAAAGATCTTCGCTTCTCAAAGGAGAATTAGGGTCATAAAGATATTTTGACACCAGTTCTGTCATCCTGAGGTACTGAAGAGAGCTCGTATCCTCCTGCTGCTTGTTTTCAATCCTGCTGAAAAGATCGGCAACCTTGGTCTGAGCCTCCGGCACAGGAATCTGAGAAATCAGGTAGATGAAGTTGGAAAGTCCCTGCTCGATATCGTCGTTCCTCACGCCCAGGATGTAATCTGCGTTGGTTGTGCCCTTTCCGCTGAAGAAACCATCCCAATAATGTGAGATCATATAATTCAATCGCTCTTCCGGGTCGGTCATTACTCCTGGGACGCTGACCGAAGGAAAAACTCTTGTCTGCACAGATGGCTCCCGGGTCTTGTTTTTACAGCCCAAAAGAGCAAAGCAAAGCAATATTATCAGGACTTTTTTCATTATCGTGCAGCAATTATTATACAAACCATAAAGTTATAAAAATTCCCAGCAAAAGCGTATCTTAGCAGTCAAGAAAATTTAAATATGAGATTTAAACATATAATCAGCTCCATAGTCGCATCGCTCTGCTTCTTCTCAGCCCATGCTCAGTTTATTGAGATAGGCAATGAGCCGGCAAAGGTCAGATGGAGCCAGATCAGCACAGACAACTACAAAATCATATATCCCAGGGGCTTGGACTCTCTGGCGAGGGCCTATGCCACCTCCCTGGAGCAGTCTGCCTTGACAATCGGCGGCACTGTGGGATACACCCCCAATCAGATGTTCAAAAAGCCGATGCCGGTGATCCTTCACCCACACACAGCATATTCCAACGGACAGGTTTCCTGGACACCCAGAAGAGTAGACCTGTATACTGTGCCTGACGCATATACACCGGATGCAAGTCCGTGGGAAAAGCACCTTGTGCTGCACGAGTCCCGACATGTCGCTCAGATGCAATATAACACCGACGGCATCTTCAAAGCGGGCAAGGTCCTCACAGGACAGCTTCTGGCAGTAGCCCTTGCGGCAATCTATTGCGGACAGGAGTTCTTTGAAGGCGATGCTGTCGTCGCGGAAACAGCCATGACAAAGTCCGGAAGAGGACGCAGCGCAGACTTCCTGGAGTACTATCGCACTCACATAAGCGGACCAAACACCCGCGACTACCATCAGTGGAGATATCAGTCGCAGAAGACATATATCCCTGATTACTATAGACTTGGCTATCTGAACTTCGCCGGCATCCGAAGTCTCTACGACGCCCCGGATTTTACTGCAAGATATTTCGGCAACCTCAAGGACGCCCACGGCGTGTCGTTCTTCAATTTCTCCAAGACCACTAAGCAGCTCAGCGGCAAGGGTCGCGTCGGCACCTTCAAGGAGATAAGCGACAGCCTCAGAAACTTCTGGCTGGCAGACGAGCAGCGCAGGGCTCCTTTTACTCAGGCGCAGCAGTTTACTCCGCATAGCAGGAAGCATAGCGAATTCAACGACCTCATCTCTGCCGGCGGCGATCTCTATGCCGTCCGCACGAGCATTGTCGACGTGCCAAAGATCGTGAAGCTTGACGCAGACGGCAATGCCGAGAGCATCTCGCTCATCGCGGGCATGCATTCGCCTTTGAAATATAGCCCGGTGACGGGAGAGCTCTTCTGGAGCGAAGTCAAGCCAAGCGCACGCTGGGAGCTGCAAAGCTTCTCCGTGATCAAAGCGATGACGACCGAAGGCAAGGTGCGCACACTGGCTCAAGGCAAGCGCTACTATAATCCCGATCCTCACCCGGAAGAGGCCAAACTCGCGGTAGTGAGCTATCCGGAAGAAGGCGGAAGCCGGATCAGGGTCATCAGCACTGAGGACGCAAGCTCTTATGCTGTCTATGTTTCGCCTGCCGAGATGCAATATCTGGCTCCGTTGTGGGTGGGAGACGAGCTCTATACCAGCGCGATCACAGACGAGGGCATCGGCATCTACAGGGTGAAGGATGGAAATCCTGTCTTACAGCCCACAACAGCCAACCTTGAACGTCTTTTCACCGATGGGGAGCGCATCTGGTTCAGCTGCGATGTTTCGGGTGTGAAAGAGCTTTACAGTATGGTCAAAAACTGCATATATCTATGGAATGGTTCAGTTGAAGTGGGATTTGTAAATCTGAATACTAACCATGAAGATTATGTTATTTCAACATTCTTAGAAGTAAAACCTAATCTGATAGGCTATGATACGGCACATTGCGAAGATATATTTGATCGTTTCACACCATATATTAATATTTCATTTGCCGAAAAGAATGATCCATCTAAAGTTGCTACAGTATCGGTAGATTATGATCTATATAAAATGTTGAAGAAAGTGTCTGTAGGATATAGACCTACTGTTCGTGATAATAATCATTTTGCGGGTTTTGTTGCGTTTGTGAACAAGCTTTCAGGCTTCAGCAAAGCTAATGAAGATGTACAGATAAAGCATTTCAAAAAAGATGTGCAAAAGAAATATAGCTTAAAGTGTGATGAGTTTGGTACATACGAATTTAAGGAGATGTGATTATGGAATATTGTATATCTCAAGAGGTGTTTAACGATACTTTTGTGGATAAAAGCGGTCGCTATTCTCATAAAACCAATATTAAATATAATCTTTTTCCGTTTACAGGCTCTACATCTGATAAGCCGTTGGGCTCGTTTGATAATATATTGGGAGCTTTTATAAGAACTGTTTTTTCGGTTAATGCTCCTAAAGAGATCAATAGGGATGAGATAATTGAACAGATCTGTTCTAAAATGAGCTTTGGTGATAATCCTGCTAATAGAACAGCTTTTGTAGAGTTGGTAAAAGATCTGTATTTTGCAGATGACAATAATTTGAAGTGTACTAGTATAAATACAT
>CALEJC010000137.1 GCA_937898205.1 uncultured Bacteroidales bacterium | reverse complement strand
CAAAGGCACGATCACCTCCAGGAACTTGATCAGATCCTGCGCCTTGGCATAGGCTGGCGAGGATTCGGCTATGCCGTGAAGAAGAGGCTCGGCATAGTATTTCAGCAGCGGCAGGTCATACAAGGTCGAAGAGTTGAAGATGATGTTGGCATTTTCCTCATAAGGAAACACATGCTCGGTCTCGCCTCTGCGCACCGAAGGCCAGCGAAGTATCGTATCCTCAGGGGAGGCACCGCGAGTGCGGCTGTCTCGGACCATTCGCCTGAGCAGGCGCTTGTCTGTGGTCGAATTATGCACTTTCTCCCCTCCCGGAAGCGACGACAGCGCCGAGATATAGATGCGGAAAATGCTATGCTGGTCGATGCCCGGCACCAGCGCAGGATTGAGTGCATGGATGCCTTCCATAAAGAGAATATCATTGTCCTCAAGGTGCAACATCTCACCTGTCATCTCCCTGCGGCCTTGGACAAAATTAAACTTCGGAAGTTCTATCTCCTTGCCTGCAAGAAGGTCTGAAAGCTGCTCGCCCAAAAACTTGATGTCCATGGCCTCAAGAGCCTCAAAATTATACTCTCCGTTCTCGTCTCTCGGGGTTTTTTCACGATCGACAAAGTAGTTGTCAAGCTCTATCACTTTGGGATTGAGTCCCAGCACTTTAGCCTGCTGAGCGATGCGCTTTGAAGAGCTGGTCTTTCCGCTTGAAGAAGGGCCTGACATCATCACGATGCGACGCGTCTCGCGGTTCCAGAATATCTGGTCTGCAGCCTCTGCATATTTCCGCTCCTGACGTGCTTCACAAAGATTGATCAGATCGATCGCCTTGCCGGCTTCAATCACTTCTTTGAGTCTGTCGAGATTGTCTATTCCGACGGCTTCGCACCAATCAGTATACTCTTGCTTTGCGGCTTCAATTTTTGTCATATTATAGTACTTCTTTAATGAATTTTCCTGTTATGGAGTCAGGGTTATCCGCGAGTTCTTCGGGAGTTCCATGGGCCACCACATAGCCACCCTTTTCTCCGCCTTCAGGGCCCATATCAAATATATAGTCGGTGCTCTTCAGCACATCAAGATTATGCTCTATCACAATCACGGTATTGCCTTGATCGACCAGTCTGCGAAGCACGGAAAGCAGGACCTTTATATCCTCAAAATGCAGACCTGTGGTCGGCTCATCAAGCATGTACAAAGTGTTACCGGTCGCCTTGCGGAAAAGCTCAGAGGCAAGTTTCATGCGCTGACTCTCTCCTCCCGACAGCGTCACAGCCGACTGTCCGAGGCTGACATAACCCAGTCCCACATCCAACATAGCCTTGAGTTTAGGAGCGATCTTAGGATGTGTCTTGAAGAACTCATAGGCTTCACTGATCGGCATATCAAGCACCTGGCTGATGTTTTTACCCTTATACCTGACCTCCAGAGTCGCTTCCTTATATCGTCTGCCGCCACACACATCACACTGCACATGCACTGAAGGCAGGAAGTTCATCTCTATCACCTTGATGCCTGCGCCCTTGCACTCTTCGCAGCGCCCGCCTGAGACATTGAAAGAAAAATCTCCGGCTTTAAAACCGCGCACCTTGGCGTCAGGAGTATCCTCAAACAAGGCCCTGATATCATTGAAAACCCCGGTAAATGTGGCAGGGTTGGAGCGCGGCGTGCGTCCGATAGGGCTCTGGTCGATCTCGATGACTTTATCTATGTTTTCCAGACCCTCAACAGCATCATAAGCAAGAGGTTTGGTCTTATAGTGATAGAACTTCCCTTTGAGGATCGGCATCAGGGTTCTGTTGATGAGCGAAGACTTGCCGCTGCCACTCACACCGCTGATACCGATAAACTTACCAAGCGGAAAGGAGATATCCACATTTTTAAGATTATTACCCCTTGCGCCCCTGAGAGTCAAGTATTTACCATTGCCTTCCGCTCTGGACTCAGGCGTCTTGTTGCAATTGAAGACACTCTCAAATGGTCCGCTATAACAGATATTTCCGCCATCCTTGCCGGCTCCGGGTCCCACATCGACAATCCAGTCGGCAGAGCGCATCGTCTCCTCATCATGCTCGACCACTACGACAGTATTTCCCTCATCACGGAGTTTCTTCAGAGAAGAGATGAGCTTGCGGTTATCCTTCTGATGCAGACCGATGCTAGGCTCGTCAAGGACATAAATCACATTTACAAGTTTGGAACCGATCTGCGTCGCCAGCCTGATGCGCTGTCCTTCACCACCGGAAAGCGTGGCAACAGGTCGATTGAGCGTCAGGTAGTCCAAGCCGACATCCAGCAGAAACTGCACCCTGTCTCTAAGCTCACGGACAATATCTCTGGCGATGGCCTTATGCCTAGGGTCAAGTCTTGTAGGAAGGTCGGACAGCCAACGGGCGAGAGTTGAAATCTCCATCGATCCGACCTCAGAGATGTCCTTTCCGTCAATCTTAAAGCACTTTGTATTTGAGTTGAGTCTTGTGCCTCCACATGCCGGGCAGACGATCTTATCCTCGATGTCTCCGACCACTCCGGGCCAGCTGACCATCTCGCTCAAAGCGCCGTCTCCCACGCGGAACAACTCATCCGAGCCATAAATGATGAGGTAAACCTCTTCTTCGGGAAGGTCCTCGATGCTCTCATATAAGGAGAAATTGTGCTTGCGTGCAATCGACTGGAGCAGCTCAAACTTTTTGCCGTTGCGGATCTTCCCCAGAGGTGCAATACCACCCTCTGCAATCGACAACCTGCGATCCGGGATGATCGTATCGATATTTACATCCACGATCTCTCCAAGTCCCTTACAGTGAGGACAATAGCCCTCAGGCGAATTAAACGAGAACGAGTGCGGCGCCGGCTCTTGAAGTGACAGGCCCGACTCAGGGTCTACCAGATGCTTTGAGAAGTGCTTGAGCTCGCCGCTCTCATAGTCCAAGACAGCAAGCGAACCTTTACCCACCGACAGAGCGGAGGACACGGAAGAGCGGATGCGCGAGTCGTCGCCTTCTTCAGGCTTCAGGCGATCCACCACCAATTCAATAAAATGGGCCTTGTACCTGTCCACAGACTCGATTTCTGCGAGTTCGCAGATTTCTGCATCTATCCTCACCTGGCGGTAACCCTTCTTGCGAAGCTGCTCAAACAGCTCACGGTAGTGACCTTTTCTTCCTCGCACGACAGGCGCAAGAAGCAGGCATCTGCGACCTCGGTACTGCTCCATGATAAGGTCCACAATCTGCTGATCGGTATAACGCACCAGAGGCTTGCCGGTAACCGGCGAATATGCCACAGACGCCTTTGCATAGAGCAGACGCAGGAAGTCAAATATCTCAGTGATCGTGCCCACCGTCGAGCGAGGATTGTTGCCGGTAGTCTTCTGCTCTATCGCAATTATCGGGCTGAGGCCTGTAATACTCTCAACTTCAGGCTTTTCCAGCACGCCAATGAAGTGTTTTGCATAGGGAGAGAGAGTATTGAGGTAGCGTCTTTGTCCTTCGGCATAGATTGTGTCAAATGCTAGCGAGGACTTTCCACTACCGCTGATGCCGGTGATGACCACAAAACTATCTCTAGGGATATCGACATCGACACCCTTCAGATTGTGTGCTCTGGCACCACGTATTTGTATGAAGTTCTGTTTATCCACAAGTAAAGACAAATTTACAAATTTTTATATATCTTTGACCCTGTTATGTGGCTTTGGTTTTCACTTTGTTCAGCCGTTCTTCTCGGTTTTTATGATGTCACCAAGAAACAGGCTTTAAAACGCAACAGCGTATTGTGGGTGCTTTTCTGTGCAACTGCAATCACTACGATATTTCTATGTCCGTTTTTCAGCGCAGGCTCGCTTTACGACCACCTTCGCCTTGTCCTCAAGGCAGTGCTGGTGAGTTCGTCATGGGTGTCCGGCTTGATTGCGTTGAAACTGCTCCCGCTCACTACCGTCAGCACCATCAAGGCTTCGCGGCCGGTGTTTGTGGTGATGTTTTCCATCATTCTCTTTGGAGAGAAGCTTAGCCTCCTGCAGTGGGCAGGCGTCGCGCTGGTCTTTGTCGCGCTGACGCTGCTTGGACATTCGAGCAAGAAAGAAGGTATCTCCTTTGGCAGCAACAAAGGCATTGCGTGGATGGTGATGAGCGTGCTCACAGGATCGGCTAGTGCGCTGTATGACAAGCACATACTCACAGACATGGAGCCGCTGTTTGTGCAGAGCTGGGGCAACCTCTACATCACTGCCCTGCTAGGCATCCTGCTGCTCTGCTCATACTTCAAGGATAAGAAGGATTTCCCTCGCTTCAAGTGGGACTACCGTCTGCTGATAATTGCGCTGCTGATCACTGTTTCTGATGCGCTGTATTTTTATTCGGTCAAGGAAGAAGGAGCTCTGCTTTCAGTCATTTCCATGATCAGAAGAAGCTCTGTGGTCATCACATTTATTTTCGGTGCTATCCTCTTCAAGGAACACAACATCAAGGACAAGGCTATTGACCTTATAATATTAATGGCAGGCGTGGGCTTGCTGCTCTTTGCGTCTTAATTGCTATCTTTACGGAATGAAAAGGATTTTTTGTCTACTCATCGTTATAATGAGCATCGCTTTGAGTGCCGGTGCTCAGTCTAAGAAGTTTAATATGGGGAAGTGGGTGGAGATCCAGACCGCCCTGCTTCAGGAGCTCAACCGCTCCTATGTGGATTCTCTTCCTGTGGACAGGATTGAAAGACTCGGCGTGGACGCAATGCTTGCCGGGCTTGATCCATATACTATATACATCCCTGCAGAGGAAAACGAGGATCTTCAGATGCTCGTACACAAGACCTACGGCGGCATCGGTGCTGTGATCTACAAGCCTGATGTCAACGGGCATGTGATTATCAATGAACCATATAAGGGCTCTCCTGCAGAGAAGTACGGGCTTGTCTGCGGTGACGAGATCATGGCTATCGACGGCGAGTCTGTGGTGGGTCTGACATCTCAGCAGTGCAGCGACAAGATGAAGGGAGACCCTAACACAAAGGTCGTGTTTACCGTCAAGAAGATCCGCAGCGGCGAGGTGGTGGACATCACCATCGTGAGAGAGAAGATCAAACTTCCGGATGTGGAGTTTGCTCAGATGATTGACAAGGAGACAGGCTATATCCTTCAGACCGGCTTTACCGATAACGTGTCAGGTGAGATCCGCTCAAAGTTCCTGGATCTCAAGAAACAGGGCATGAAGAGGCTGGTGCTTGACCTTAGAGGAAACGGCGGCGGACTGATGAGCGAGGCGGTGAACATCCTTTCTCTCTTTGTTCCGAAAGGTTCTCTGGTAGTTTCTTCAAAAGGTAATTCCCCTGAGTCCAAAAGAGAATACTATACTTCATCAGAGCCGGTGGACACCCAGCTCCAGCAGCCGGTCGGTCACGCGCGCGCGGGTTGCGCAGACCTTGTCCACGCACCTGCGGAAGTATTCCTCATCCTCCATGGCGGCGATGCCTGCCAGACAGGTGAGGCGGTTGACGTTGTAGGGGTTGAAGCTGAACTTGATGCGGTTCAGGTCGGCGATCAGGTCGGCATTGCCCATGGCGAAGCCCAG
>CALEJC010000136.1 GCA_937898205.1 uncultured Bacteroidales bacterium | reverse complement strand
GCTCGATGTCCTGCTGGAGGCCTCTTACAGCAAGGACAAGATGTTGAAATATACTTCTTCCGGCATTCAGAGGGATGATTTCCTTTTTATGATGAACGGACATCCCATCAGGAGATGCGGCTCGCAAGGACAGCAGAAATCGTTTCTCGTGGCACTGAAGTTTGCGCAATATGAGGTGATGAAAAACGCCTACGGATATGCTCCTATCCTGCTGCTTGACGACCTTTTTGACAAGCTTGACATGAGCAGGGTCAGCAATCTGCTAAGCATGGTTTCAGGTCGCGAATTTGGCCAGATATTCCTTTCAGACTCCAACAAAGTCCGCATAGAATCCATCGTAGACAATCTCACCACAGAAAGAGCCTACATCGAGACGAGAGGAGGCGTCTTCACCCGCGTCAATGAGTAGAATAGAAAGAAAAGAGGCGATCCCTCTCAGCAACGCATTGCAGGATTTTCTACGCTTCTACAAACTCACAGCCCCGCTCAACACGCAGAGGGTGTTTGAAGCATGGGACAAAGTGAGCGGAGCTGCAATGTATACAAGCAAGAGATTTTACAAAGACGGCAAGTTATATATCACTGTCAACTCTTCAGTGGCTCGCAGCCAGCTTCAGTTTCAGAAGGAGATTTTGGTGGAACGCATCAATGAAAACCTCCGTCAAGATGAGCTGTTTACCAAGGACGACAAGCTTGTAGGGTATGTCAAACAACTGATTATCAAGTAATGAAGATAGTTATAGATCAGGCAATTCCATTTGTAGAAGGGGTATTTGAACCCTATGCAGATGTTGTATACAAAGACGGTCCGCTCATCAGCAGAGAGGACCTGATTGACGCAGACGCACTACTCATCCGCACCCGCACAAAATGTGATGCGGAGCTTCTTGATGGCACTTCGGTCAAGATCATAGCCACAACCACCGCCGGCACAAGCAACATTGACATCGATTACTGCAGCCAGAAAGGCATTTTCTTCAAAAACGCTCTCGGCTGCAATGCCGGAGCAGTAGCGGATTATGTCTTTTCAGCGCTTTATGGCACAGCGGCAAGGAAGAGCATCAACCTGAGCGACAAGACTATAGGCATAATCGGACTAGGCAGTGCCGGAGAAAGAGTAGAATCCATGGGTCGCGCGCTCGGATTCAAGATCCTCAGATATGACCCACGCAAAGCCGAAATCGAGTGGTACACACAGTTTTGCAGCAGTCTGGACGAGATCCTTGAGCACTCGGACATCATCTCTCTGCACATCCCTAACCGAGAAGAAAACAGACACATTGCCAATGCCGAATTTTTCTCAAAGATGAAAGACGGTGCGTTCTTCATCAACACCTCCCACGGAGACCTTGTCGACGAAGATGCTCTCATGGCAAATATCCCTCGTCTTGGACCTGTCGCGATAGACGTATGGCAAAGAGAGCCTAATATTAATGTCCAACTCATGCACGCGGTGGACATCGCGACTCCACACATCGCAGGATACTCTCTCCAGAGCAAGCAGATCGGAAGTTCCATGGCTGTCAGGGCAATAGCCAGATTCCTGACAATCAGCGACTTATATGAATACTTCCCTCAAAGCGGAATACTTGAATATCAATCTGTAAAACTCGATATTCTAGAGAAGACTCAAGGTCAGATAGCATCGATGATACAATACAATTATCCTATCTTTACCGACGATTTCATGTTCCGCATGAATCCCACCAGATTTGAAGAACTAAGGACAGAATACCAATATCGCAGAGAATTTTTCATCTAACAAAACCACATAACTATGACCAAAGAAAAAATCGCCGCTCAGACCGAGCGATTCCGCAAAGGATTTCCATGGCTGGACATCGTAGCTAGCGCTGTTCCCGGAAAGGGCATTGAAGTACTCAGCCCAGAGCAGATCGAGCAAGCTGTTGCCTATGCCGACACAGCAGAAGATCAGGGCCGTTGCAAGTTTGTTCCTGCCTCAGGCGCCGCTTCGCGAATGTTTAAGGACATATTTGCAGGCATGGAGACTGCCAACGCAGCCACAGAGAAGCTTGCAGCCAATCTCGAGAAGTTTGCATTCTACTCGAGCGAAGTGTTTGGAGAAGCGCCATTCTGCCCTACCGGCACAGCACGCACTCTCCTCACCGACAGCGGACTAAACTACGGCAGCAAGCCTAAGGGCGTGCTCAAGTTTCACCGTTATGCCGACGAGGTGCGCACCGCACTCGCCGAGCATCTTGTAGAGGGCGCCGCTTATATGCGCAACCCTGACGGCACTGTCAACCTCATCATCACCATCTCACCGGAGCACCAGACCCTCTTTGAGGAGGCTCTTGCCGAAGTAAAGGAGAAGTATGAGCAGAAATATGATGTAAAGTACAATATTACATTTACTTTCCAGGACAAGGAAACTGACACTCTTGCCGTAGATTCAGAGAACAAACCTTTCCTCAAAGAAGACGGAAGCATCCTCACCCGCCCTGCCGGACACGGAGCGCTCATCTACAACCTCAACGCACTCAACGAGGAGATTGTATCCATCAAAAACATTGATAATGTGTGCGTTGAAAGGATGCAGCCGACCACATACCAGTGGAAGAAAGTCCTGATGGGAAGAGCCCTGCAGCTCCGTGACCGCATCAGGGGTTACATCTTTGCACTCGACCAGATCACGACAGCAGTCAAGGAGCAGAGCGATTTTGCATTTATCCCTGCCCGCACCTTCTGCCTCCCGGATGCGTTTGCCACACCGGAAGTTCAGGAGCTCTGCAACGAAATAGAAGAATTCCTCGCTCAGGAGCTTTGCATTGAAATGCCTGAGGCAAAAGACTGCCGCGACAGAGCAGAAAAGCTCAGAGCAAAGCTCGACAGACCTATTCGCGTATGCGGCATGGTAAAGAACGAAGGCGAGCCGGGCGGTGGTCCGTTTATCATCAGAGCCAAGGACGGCAGCACCTCACTCCAAATCCTTGAAGGAGCGCAGATTAACCCGGACGACCCACACGCGCAGGCTCAGCTCAAGAGCGCTACACACTTCAATCCTGTAGACCTTGTGTGCTGTCTCAAAGACTACAACAACGAGAAATTTAACCTCCTCGAATATGTAGACGAAGAGACCGGTCTGATCAGTTCCAAGAGCTATCAGGGACGCGAGCTCAAGGCTCTGGAACTCCCTGGACTCTGGAACGGATCGATGTCGGATTGGAACACTCTCTTTGTAGAAGTTCCGGTAGAAACTTTCAATCCTGTAAAAACAGTACTCGATCTGCTAAGAGAAGCTCATCAATAATCTATTATATAGATTAATTTATTATATTTGCGTGACGTGCTCTGTATTTTGAGCAGGTCACGCAAATGTGTATAAAACCATGAGCATTCAGACAGAAAAAATCAAAGAATTGGTCTCAAGAAGAGAGAGCGCCAAGCTCGGTGGAGGCCAGAAGCGCATCGACGCGCAGCACGCAAAAGGCAAACTAACTGCCAGAGAACGACTTAACCTACTCCTTGATAGCGGTAGTTTTGAAGAATTCGATATGTTTGTGCAGCACCGTTGCACAGATTTTGGCATGGACAGCAGTCATCCTGACGGAGACGGCGTAATCACCGGCTACGGCACAATCGACGGCAGACTTGTCTATGTCTTTGCACAGGACTTTACAGTCAATGGAGGTTCACTCTCAAAGACCATGTCGGAGAAGATCTGCAAAGTGATGGATCTTGCTCTCAAGGCAGGTGCTCCATTTATCGGCATCAACGACTCCGGCGGCGCACGCATCCAGGAAGGTATCGACGCCCTTGCAGGTTATGGTGATATTTTTGAGAGAAACATCCTTTCCAGCGGAGTCATCCCGCAGATCAGCGGCATCTTCGGTCCTTGTGCAGGAGGCGCAGTCTACTCCCCTGCACTCACAGACTTCACCCTGATGGTGGAAAACACTTCCTACATGTTCCTCACCGGACCAAGCGTGGTCCAGGCTGTAACAGGAGAAATTGTAGATTCTGAAACCCTAGGCGGTGCTTCAGTACACTCTAGCAAATCCGGAGTCGCACATTTCAGCGCCAAGACAGAAGAGGAAGGCATCGCTACAATCAAGAAACTCCTCAGTTTCCTTCCGCAAAACAACACAGAGACAGCTCCTGAGAGACCTACCAACGATCCGGTCAACAGAGTCTCTGACTACCTCAACGACATCATCCCTGACAATCCAAACAAGGCCTACGACATGTATGGCGTGATCGGCAGCATCGTGGATGACGGCGAATTCTTTGAGATCCACAAGGATTTTGCTAAAAACATCATAGTAGGCTTTGCCCACATGGGCGGCAAGAGCGTGGGCATCGTGGCCAACCAGCCTCGCATCCTCGCCGGCGTGCTTGACATCAACGCTTCGCGCAAGGCGGCAAGATTTGTGCGCTTCTGCGACGCATTCAACATCCCGCTGGTCACTCTTGTGGATGTGCCGGGTTTCCTCTGCGGCACTCAGCAGGAATACGGCGCCATCATCAGCAACGGCGCAAAGCTTCTCTACGCCTACGGCGAAGCCACTGTGCCTAAGGTGACAGTCACTCTGCGCAAGAGCTACGGAGGCTCGCACATCGTGATGAGCTGCAAGCAGCTTAGAGGCGACATCAATTATGCATGGCCATCGGCAAACTTTGCTGTGATGGGCGCAGACGGAGCAGTCGGCATCATCTATGGCAAAGAACTCAAGGCCGAGACTGACCCTCAGAAGCAGGCAGAGCTCAAGGAAGCCAAGAAAAACGAATACAACGACCTTTTCTGCAACCCATATCAGGCAGCTCAGAAAGGCTATATCGAAGATGTCATCGAGCCTCGCAACACACGTTTCCGTGTGATCAGAGCTCTTGCATCACTTGAAAACAAACACCAGGAAATCCCAGCTAAGAAACATGACAACTTACCTCTTTAGCCTGCTTAGCACAGGAGCCGAGAAGCTCGCTCAAACCGACCCTCACGGCTTCACGCTGACACTCATAAGCGTGCTGGTGGTGTTTATCTCTCTCATCATCCTATATTGCGTCTATACTCTTTCCGGCAACTTGTTCTCAGGTAAGATCAAGATTGATTTAAAAAAGAAGAAGAAGGCAGCAGATGTCGATGATGAGGTAGCTGTAGCCATCGCTCTTGCACTCAGACAGCATCTAGGAGGAGAGGAGGAAAAGGCTGCAATCGCTACTGCGCTTCACCTTTACCTCAACAATTCTGTGCATGACGTAGAGAGCGGCATCATCACAATCCGGAAGTCAGAGACTCTCTGGGCAGACAAGCAGAGACTTTTCAGAAAGTCACCAAGAAAATAACCAGATAACAAACCAAATCATGAGCACATATAATCTTAAAATCAACGGTAAGCAGTACAACGTAACCGTCAATTCAGTAGAAGGAAACAACGCCAGCGTCAATGTCAACGGCGTAGACTATAATGTAGAAATCGAAGGTGGCGCAGCTCCTGTGGTTGCACCTGTAGCAGCACCTGTGGCTGCTCCGGCAGCAGCACCTGCTACTCCTGCCCCAGCACCAGCCGCAGCACCTGCAGGCGGCAAGAGCATCGTATCTCCTCTTCCAGGCGTGATCATCAGCGTTGATGTAAAGGAAGGTCAGGCTGTCAAGCGCGGTCAGAAGGTTGCAGTGATTGAAGCCATGAAGATGGAAAACGAGATCCTTGCCGAATTTGACGGAACAGTTACAGCTATCCACGTTTCTAAGGGAGATTCAGTACTTGAGGACGCTAAAATCGTGACCATCTCATAATGGAAGCAGTTTTTGACAGTTTACAGCAGTTCTGGCAATTCACAGGATTTGCCAACTGCACTTGGCAGCACTTGGTGATGATAGGTATCGGC
>CALEJC010000135.1 GCA_937898205.1 uncultured Bacteroidales bacterium | reverse complement strand
CGGCGCTGTTCCCCGTTGCTGAGGAAGAGGAGGCGGCTGCATGAGCATTTACATCTATATTTTTACCATGGCTCTGACCACCTACCTGATCCGGATGCTTCCTCTGACCATTTTCCGCAAGCCCATCCGGAGCTTATTTCTCCGGTCCTTCCTGCACTATGTGCCCTATGCCTGTCTGACCGCCATGACCTTCCCCTCCATCCTCACCTCCACAGGCACGCTGACGGTGATCTCCTGACGCATGGCATTGCTGTTAAGTTGCTGATCGTGAGCAAGTACATTGACGATAAAGCGACCTGTCTTGTCGAGGGTGCGGAGATTGAAGTCGATCTGTCCCTGGAGGTTGGCGCGCAGAGCAGGGGCCCAGAGCAGGGTAGTGCTGAAGTCGCTGCGCGGAGCGGCTTCCAGTTGCGCCTCCTCATTGACAGGAGCCGAGTCCAGCATCATGTTGGCCTTGGACATGGTGGTCCTGAGACTATAGCCCATGGCGATCTCCTCGAGAGCGATAAATCCCACACGGCAGCTGTTGTTGCCGACCTGACTGCTGTAGTAGGTGTATTCATAGCTGCCGGAAGACAGAAAAATCTCTGACCATCTGTTGCTGCGGATGACCTCGCTGGAGGCATCAAAGATGCTCACTGCACACTCCACATTTGGTCGGGACTGAAGTATAAACCTATAATCACTTTGAGGCGCTGTGCGGTCCTGAAATCTGATGAAACTCAACGGGAGTTTGTCTTTGGATTGCTGGATCTTGGCAACTTTTCTGTATTCAAAAGCATCTCCATCCTTGAAATAAAAGACTGAAATGTTGAGGTCTTCCGGATAGTGTGCTTTCTGCTCAAAATTGATGGTCTTGATCTGTCTGTCGCCCTCCTTTATGTGGATTAACTTGCTGTCAAGCAAGATGTTGCCGCGCCCATAAAGAGCTGCCACAGCCCATAAAGGATCGCCTCCGGAAGCTATCTGCAGGTCAAGCCTGTCCTCTGATGGATCCCTGAAGAAGCATTGCAGAGGCAGTCTCGGAAGATCTTGCTCAGGTCGGATCCTGAGGATTTCAAAGCTATGAATATCCTTATATTCTTTGCCGTTGGCTGCTTTGGTTACAGCTTCGATAACAATTTTATATAGCCCCGGTGACAGTTGGCTTATGTCGATAGTGTCCTCCTCATCAAGCAGATCGCCTTGGGAAACGGTATCGTTGCCTGAAACAATCCTGTAGCTGGTTTTAAGATTTGGGTGAGACAGGTCACCATACCCTGATATGCAATAGGTCCAGACTTTAAGAACGTCGCTGCTGATGATGGCGAGATGGTTATGTGAGTCTTTTACCCTTGCTCTTCCCCTGTCTTCGTTCATGGTCTGGCAAGCAATGTCAAGTCTGCCCAGGATTTCTATGCTGTCGTTGAAAATAAGCGTCTCGCCGCTAAGGTCGGTCACGACCGCTTCAACCTGACAACTGCCGTAGTATGGAACCTCAGGAAGGACTATGGTCTTTTCAAAACCGGAATCCTCGCCGATTGTAAGTTCTTCTTTTACAATAGTTTCAGAGCCTGACGATATGTTGAGATCTACCTTTGCCCCGACCAGACTGTGACTTGAGTAGCTCTTGAGCTGTCCCTTGATCACTGCGGAGTCACCGCCGAAATACAACTGATCCGGCTCTTCCCAGATGAGTTCAAAGCTAGGAAGAACAAACTGGTCGACCTGGACTGTGCGTGAAGAAACGTTCTTCCCCTTGTAGCTGACTCTGATCCTATAATTGCCGCCTTTGGCGTTCTTTGTCAGACGGAAACTTCCGTGGACAGAACCAAAAGTGTTGCTGCTGAGCTGCTCTTTTGCAATCACATTATCATCAGGGTCATGCAGGCTCACTTCGACGCGTTCATCCTTGCTGATGATCCTGCTGTCCCCGTCGGGGTGATCATAATACAATATGGCCTTGAAACAGATAGTTTCTCCAGGGGTGTAGGCTCCCTTGTCGCTCAAGATCTTGGCTTCAAGATGCGCAGTGCCGGCTTTTGGCTCATTGATGTTGATGACTATATCTTCAGAACTCCTGTTCTGCCCATTTTTGTCAATATATCGGGCCGACAGGTAGCAGTTCCAGCGGCTTTCCTTGATGATGCGGCACAGTGATGGCGTAAGGCGATAGAAACCACCGTCAGAGGAGACATCTTCGCGAGCCAAAATGTTGCCGTTGCTGTTTTTCAGCAGCAGCTGATACTCCTTCACAGGCTCGCCGCTCATGTAATCTGCCACATAGACTGCAGGTCCTTGGGAGTCGGTTTTCTTTGCAATGGAAAGGCTGTGCTTTGAGTATAAACTTTTTTCGTTGATTTTGCCGGAGCTGATGATGATCTGATATTGTCCGTCTGCGATGAGCGGGAGCATAACGGATGTAGTATCAGTGGTATAGAAGCTCTTTATCGGGTTGCGGATCTCTTGACTGAAGACATCCTGAGATCCGGAGACGATCTGAACCCGGGCCTCGGAAACGTTTTTAAAGTAGACAGAAAGTATCCCGTCTTTGACCTCAGCCGAGAGTGATTTTTCTTCAAGCCTGTCAATGATGTCGTCTGCGGAAGTGTTTTTAAGGATGAGCTTGTCCTCTCCGGAATAGGCTTTGATCCTTTGATTCAGCTCAATGCACTTTTGATGCAAAGCTTTATAATGCCTTGACTCTGCCTTCTGCTCTTGCAATGTGGAGAACTCGTTATCAATCAGTGCCTTTTCTGCAACCAAAGCCATTGCCTTGTCGGGATATCTCTGCTTGATCCCTTCAATCAGGCTTTTATCAAATGTTGAAGAAGTCCCTTTGAAGTAATCGATAAAGGCAGCCTGAGGATAGCGATTGCCGACATATTCCTTGAGCTGCTCATAGTCTTCAAGCATCCATAGAACAAACTCATAATCGTCAGAAATATATTTATCCAGCTGCACGATGTGGTTATACATCACCATCCGAGGACTCTGGGAATAGAAATCTGCATTTCTTCCTTTCTGAAGCTGACTTTTGTTGTCGGAAACAATAGCTCTGCGTTCAGCTTCATCGTGACTATAATAAAAGCTGACAAGCGGCTCGTTGTAGTCTTTGATCTCCTGCTCAAGTCTTGCCTCCAGCTTGGCCCTGTTTTTCCAATTGACCTCGGCTCCCACATCTACCCTGCGGGTTGCGGCAAGGTAAAAATCCCAATGCAGTCTCTGCTTTTGAGACTGTTCTTTGATCTTTTCAAGGATCTCGATCCGATCCTGAGGCTTGTCTGCCTTGCTTGCTTTGTCATATTTCTGCCAAAGCGTTGAGATATCCTGGGGAACTAGGCTTGCAAACATAATGAGTAAGGGGGCAAGAAATTTCATAAGCGATTAACTTTCGATTGACATGATGCATTCTGAGACTACGAAGTTGCTTCCGCCCACATAGACAAGAGCATTTTCCACCTCTCTAGCGGCGGCAATCGCAGCGGCAACTCCATCTTCCACCTTGCCACACTTTACAAAATCAAGGCCATTCATAATCCGAGCAAGCTCGTCAAGCCTCATCGCTCTCTGTCCCTGCGGCTGCACAAGGAAATATTTTGCCTTCTGCGGCATCAGCGCACGGACAGCGCTCACATCCTTGTCGGCCATCATCCCAAAAACGATAAACAACGGACGCTCCATGGCTTCCAGAGCCGCAAAATTGACGCGAAGTGCCGGCTCGTTATGCCCGATATCGCAGATGAGCTGAGGCTCTGACAGCAGTGTCTCCCAGCGTCCACGAAGCCCCGTCAGCTTGGCCGTGTGTGCGAGTGCGCCGGCCCTCAACTCAAGACCAAGCACCTCCAGGGCAAGCACTGTCGTGCGAATGTTGGCGGCCTGGTATGCGCCGGTAAGGTCGCACTCCGGAAGCGGCTCTGCTGTGAGGGTAGCATAGCTGAGGGGGCTGCCCGTCTCTCGGGCGCGCGCTTCAAATGTGCTGTCTGTCAGCGGGTTGTGCGAGCCGATGATGACGGGTACTCCCGGCTTGATGATGCCGGCCTTTTCCGAAGCAATCTGCTCAAAGGTGTCTCCCAGCAGGGCGGCATGATCAATGCCTATGCTTGTGATGATGCTTAGGATAGGAGTGATGATATTAGTGCTGTCCAGCCTGCCTCCAAGGCCTGTTTCAATGACGGCATAGTCGAGGTCTTGAGTGGCAAACCAGCTGAAAGCCATCCCTGTTGTGATCTCAAAGAAAGACAGACCTTCAAGGTCGTTGTCCTGCACAAAATCCCAGACTTCCTGTTTTGAGATGAGAGAAAAGCCTTCCGAAGTGACGAGCTTTATCCTTTCTCTGAAGTCTACCAGATGTGGCGAAGTAAAAAGACCCACTCTGTATCCCAGTGCTGCCAGCGCTGCTGCCAGCATGGAGCTCACGGAACCTTTGCCGTTGGTACCGGCGATATGGATGCAGCGCAGTTTCTTGTGAGGCTCTCCCAGACGGAGGTCAAAAGCCTTCATCTGATCATACTCCACACGAGCATTACCAACAAACTGAGGGTCAAGCTCATAACCCTCTGGGTGAGTGACCACAAAATCAACATTGGCAGCATTCATCCACTCGGCAAATGAATTGGGTACAGC
>CALEJC010000134.1 GCA_937898205.1 uncultured Bacteroidales bacterium | reverse complement strand
CGCTTGTTTCGCGAGGGTTGCCGGGACGGCAGGCATCTGCATATGCAGACTCGGCAAGGAAATCAATATCCTCCATCTTGAGAGCGCATATTTCCCCGCGTCGCATCGGCCCAAATGCTGCGAGTAGCACCGGCACTTCCAGCTCCGTGCCCTTGATCAGTTCCAGGAGCGCGGTCACCGTGTCGTTCTCGGGAATATTGAGCCGCGTCTTCTTGCGCTGAGGAAGGAGAACATCAGTCACATCCACGCGCTGGGAATTTAGCACGCTGCGGATCAAGCCGTAATAATTGCTTATGGTCTTCGGACTGACTCTCCGATCGGAGTGGCGGCCTACCTTCTGCAGCTGGTAGTGGTCGATAGTGCGATTGGAAAGATCGTTGATGATGCGCTGGACATCCTCCGGCATGATGGAATTAACGCGCGTCCGGCAGAACATCGGATACAGATCTTCAAAGCGCCGGATCGTGCGCTCGTAGACCGCGAGCGTGGACGGTGAGAGAGTAGCTGATCGGTTCTGCAGGAAGAGAGCAGCTGCCTCGGAGAAGGTCGGATTCTCTGTGCTCAGACCTCTATGCATAGCTTGCCACTCATCGGCCTTCTGCTGGGCCTTGCGCATTGTGCTCGCAGTGAAGGATTTGTATTGCTTTTTCCCTTGAGCATCCATGCCGACATACAGCCGATAGCGATATTTGCCAGACGGGAGCTGGCCGGTCTTATCTTTGGGCATAAAAATACCTCCTGACAAATTAATCAGAAGGTGGTAACATAGACTTGTCTAAGGTCCTGAAGGCTACCACCTTCTCGACTCCCCAGCTCACGGTGTTGGTAGCGCCGTGGGCTATTTTTATTTATTCTGGATCTGCTAAGAAGCAGAACACCGCGAAGAGAGCGGCAACTGTAAAGTAGATAACTTTCGACACTGCCGGGCTTACAAAACAGCCTAAGACCGCAATCAACGCCGAGCATGCAAACACGAAGCGCTTCCAGTATCCGAACAGCCAGATCAGGAGCGGCATGATCATTAGTATTAAGCCGGTGAATA
>CALEJC010000133.1 GCA_937898205.1 uncultured Bacteroidales bacterium | reverse complement strand
TTCCCTGTCGCGTGACGAGGGATGCCGGTCAACCAGAGATAATCCACTCCCAGAGACTTGATATATTTTAGTGTCTTTGCATCCCAGCTTGAGAGCTTTCCTTTACCCCAAAGCCTTGTCAGTGCCTGATATACAATATATTTCATAAAAAATCAATTAAAATGGATAGCCCACACCGAAGTGTATAGCTGCTCCGTTGTCACCAAACCATTGACGAGGTGTCAGCCACCTTGAGCCTTCCTGTCTGGAAGGATCATGTAACTTGAAACCGGCATCAACTCTAATCAAAATAAAATCAAGATTAAGTCTTACACCCAGACCCCAGTCTGCAGCAATAGTCTGCGGGTCGAAGTGATCTTTTATATCATCCAAGATCCAGACATTTCCGGCCTCTGCAAACAAAGCGCCCTCGAGTTTCCAAAACATCTTGAATCTATATTCCATGTCAAACTCAAACTTCACATCACCGGTCTGGCTAGGAATCAGGAAAATATCCTCCATCTGGTCAGCACCAGGACCCAAGGTGCGCATCTGCCAGCCTCTCATGCTGCTTGCTCCACCTGCATAGAATTGCTTTTCAAATGGAAGCGCATTGGAATTGCCATAGGCGTGGCCCACTCCTGCATGCAGACGCATCGCAATCGCGTGATTGTTATCCATATCAAGGCTGAAAGTCTTGCCCAAAGAGAGTTCCGCCCTAAGATACTGCTGGTATGGAAGTCCCATAAAAAGGCGTTCGCTGCCTTGGCTGCTCACTGGGAGCTGTTTATTGAAGAGCGAAATGAGATTGCCGGAGCTGTCAAAATTCAGCCTTGCAAAGTGATATGACGACTTCGGCACAATGCTGTTGTCACTGGTATAATAAAGCTGAGCCCCCAATCCCAGATCTGTCTGATCCTTAAACGAATCCCATAGATATGGGTTATTGATGAGCATATCATAAAAGTCCTCGCTCAGCTCATGGAGATTGACAAGACTGAACTTCAAAGGATAGATCTGGTAGTAAAGCTTCTCTCCGAAACGACCTGAATAGCCATAAGAGAAACTTGCCACATTTCTGCGATACTCAGGTCTGTTTTGATAGTTAAAGGAAGCATTGATCTCCGTGCGAGGTATATATCTGTTCTTACTCTTTTGCGGATCCAGCAGCCATAGATTCGGAAGACTAAGGCCGGCAGATACTCCCACCTCAAGAGAGCTCACCGCTGTGCCCGGGCGAGACTGCCAGTTGCCCGTAAATCCAAGATTAAGCCTCTCTCCTCCACCAAAAAGATTTTTGTGGAAGAATGTCAATTGTGGCGAGATACCAAACAGTCCGGATGAGTTGGATGACATCTCAGCATTGGCCTTGAAACCAAGCATATTTGCTCCACTGAGCTGCATCCTGCAATTGACAAGATTGGAATCCACTGCTTCAGTCTCCACATTGACTGCACCAAATACGTTCAGAGAAGCAAGTCGATAATAGCTTGTATTCACCACATCCTCATTATAGATATCCCCAGGGAGGATCTGATTGAGTTTGGTGATGAGACTTGGTTTAATCTTGATATCTGCATCATGCGAGATGCTCACATCATTGAAATAGTACCTGCGGAGGGGCTCACTTGCTGACTCCGGCTCGTTACGGGTATATTCCTTGATGCGGTAATATAGGATATTACTGTCGCCAAGTGTATCTGCCTCAAAGAAATAGTGGTTCTTATTGAATGAGTAGTAGCCCAGTCTGCGGAAGTGCTCAGCACCTCTTACCGACTCCTGCTCCAGGATATCATCGTTGAGATAATCGCCGGGACGGACAGAAACATTGACCGTATCTGCATAGAAATCCTCCGCAAACTGCCCTGCCGGCACATCATAGACAATCTTGTCTATCCTCTTGCGCTCGCCTGTCCTGATAGTATAGGCCACCTTGGCCAGCCTGTCCTTATACTGCACGTCTGACTCTACGCTGGCATTGTAGTAGCCGAGATTTTCCAAATGCACAAGGATATTGTCTCTGCTCTGAGCGACAAGCGATTCATCAAACACCACAGGAGCCTGTCCTATGGCCTGCCACAGCGCATTGATGCCCTTGCCACTGCCGTTGGACCAGTTGTAGATATTGATTGCAGGGTTCCAGCCAAAGATCAGAGAGGTGTTGGCCTGCTGCTTGAGGTAGGGGGTGAATTCGCTACTGCTGAGCTTATCCTCACTCACAATATTTATCTCATTTTCAGCAAGACGGAACTGCCCTTCCGACAGCAACTTAGTGGTACTGCAGGAAGCCAGAAGCAGCAATGCTGCCAATATGCAGAAAAACCTTCTCATCTGCGCCTGAACTCTGATAAAACGACCGCCGTTGCCACACCCACATTGAGGCTTTCCGCCCTGCTTCCGCCAAACGAAGGGATGAGCACGCGCGCGTCTACCTGCTCTCCTACAGCAATACTGATACCATTGGACTCATTTCCCATCACAATCAGGCCTTGCGCCTCCAGATCGCTTTCATAGATATTGCTTCCATTGAGGAAGGTGCCATAGACTTTCTTGCCGGCAGCCTTAAAGCGGGAGCACAACTGCACAAGATCGCAGACGACGATATCCATGCGGAAGATAGAGCCCATCGAAGCCTGCACCACCTTGGGATTGTAGACCTCCACGCAATCTGCTGAGCAATAGATGGTTTTAACGCCAAACCAGTCTGCAATGCGGATAATCGTGCCCATATTGCCCGGATCTCTGACAGAATCCAAAGCCAGGCAAAGCCCGTCGGCGAGGTCTGAGGAGCCGGAGCGTTTCTGCTCGACGACAGCAAGCACAGGAGGCGGAGTGGTCAATCCGCTGATGCGGGACATGACATTGTCGCCCACTTCTTCCGCGCGGATCACCTGACGCACCTTAAAGCCGGATGCGAGCGCCTCTGCCACCATCTTTTCCCCTTCTACCACAAACAGGCCGCTTGCATCGCGGAACTTTTTCTCTTTTAGGCTCTTGATATATTTAATTTCTGCCGCTGTCATCATATTAGACAAAGATAAAATATTTTGTTTAGAATAAAATCATTAAGTTTGCAAATATGAGCACCACAAAACACTACTTATTTGCAGCGATAGCATTGATACTTTGCAGCTGCACACCGAAGCAGGAGAGCTTCGAACAATTGACAGAGAGAGTAATGGACCTCGCTGTAGAGAAATATATCGCGATCGACCAGACACTCAACCAGCAGGAAGTCAGCGCCTATCCTCGCAGCACCAACCCCGACGGCACTTTAAGGACATCAGACATAGGTTGGTGGTGCAGCGGATTCTACCCGGGAACCCTCTGGCTCATCTATGAACGCACAGGCGACCAGGACATCAAGGCCTTGGCAGAGAAATACACTCTTCCTCTGGCACAGCTCAAAGACAGAAAGACAGATCACGATATCGGTTTCCAGATCAATTGCAGCTTCGGCAACGGCCTCAGACTCACAGGAGAAGAGGAGAAGTATGCACAGACAATGATCGACTGTGCACAAAAGCTTGCTGAAAGGTTTAACGACAACACAAAAACCATCAAAAGCTGGGACTTCCTGCGCAGGGACTGGAGATATCCTGTGATCATCGACAATATGATGAACCTTGAGCTTCTTACCGTGGCCCATGCAATGTGTGGCGACGAGAGGCTTCTTGAAGTGGCTCTCACCCACGCCCGCACAACCCTCAAAAACCATTTCCGCGAGGACTACAGCAGTTACCACCTTGTGGACTACGACCCCGAGACCGGCGAAGTCAGATCGAGAGAGACAGTGCAAGGCTATGAGCATGAGTCACTTTGGGCAAGAGGTCAGGCCTGGGCACTCTATGGATTTACCATGATGTATAGAGAGACTGACCAGCAGGAGTTCCACGATGCAGCAGTGCTGATTGCCGACCGCATCCTTGAGGAGCTTCCTGAGGATGGCATGCCATATTGGGACTTTGATGCGCCGGATATTCCTGACGCACTCAGAGATGCCTCGGCATGTGCGATCATGGCAGCGGCATTCGCCGATTTAGGCTACATCTGCCAGGACGCCGATAAAGCCAAGGTCTATACTGCCACAGCAGACAAGCAGGTGCGCACACTCGCAAGCGAGACCTACCTTGCAGCAAAGGGCGAGAACGGCGACTTCCTCATCAAGCATTGCGTGGGCAATCTTCCTGAGAAATCGGAGATCGATGTACCTCTATCCTATGCAGACTACTACTTCATCGAAGCTATAAACAAACTTAATTCACAATACTATTATGAAGGCCTCTAGAAATTTAAGAAGCATCGGTGTGCTCACCTCAGGAGGTGATGCACCGGGCATGAACGCGTGCGTCAGAGCAGTCACCAGAGCTGCGATCAACGAAGGCTGGAAAGTGTGGGGCATCTACCGCGGTTGGCAGGGTCTCATCGAGGGCAAGATCCAGGAGCTGACCACAGAGAGCGTGAGCAGCACCATACAGCGAGGAGGAACCATCCTCAAGACAGCCAGAAGCAAAGACTTCATGACCCAGGAGGGTAGAGAAAAAGCCTACGAGAACATACAGAAATTTGGCATCGACGCAATCATCGTAATTGGCGGCAACGGCTCACTCGCCGGAGCGCAGGCTCTCGCCTCCGAGTATGACATCCCGGTTATCGGTCTACCCGGCACCATCGACAATGACCTATATGGCACAGACCACACAATCGGCTATGATACAGCGCTTAACACCATCATGGAATGTGTAGATAAGATCCGTGACACAGCTTCCAGCCACAACCGCATCTTCTTTGTAGAAGTGATGGGACGTGATGCAGGCTTCCTGACCCAAAACAGTGCGATAGCAGCCGGAGCAGAGGCAGCAATCATCCCTGAAGACAACACCAATATTGACCAACTTGCCGACTTCATCGGACGAGGCATCCGCAAGAGCAAAAACAGCAGTATCGTGCTTGTATCCGAGAAGGACGGAGGTGCGATGCACTATGCAGAGCGTGTCCGCAAGGAGTACCCCGAGTTTGATGTGAGAGTATCCATCCTCGGTCACCTCCAGAGAGGTGGTACACCGACCGCCTACGACCGCATCCTTGCGAGCCGTCTGGGAGTTGCTTCTATCGAAGCTCTCAAGGAAGGCCAGAGAAATGTAATGATTGGCATCAGAAATGACGAAATTACCTATGTGCCTATCTCTAGGGCAATTAAGATGGATAAGCCTATCGACCGCGAGTTAATAAATGTACTAAATATTTTATCAACTTAGCAGTTTGGCACAGCTCTTGCAATAATTCCTATCGAATAGATTTTTTCATAGGTTAATTATTGGTTAGAAGTACTGAAAAGGAGTAGCCGCGAGGTTACTCCTTTTTCGTTTAACGCTTCTTCTTGGGGTTTTCCGGGAACCAGCCTTTCCTGACTCTCTCTTCTTGCTCTACCAGCTCGTAGATGGACCAGAAGCAAGAAAAAGAAAACACTCCGACTATGGTTGATATTATCATATTTTCAATCAACAGTGACGCTGCCAATGCGAGCAGGCCCACAAGAAGAAAAATCCACCAGCAACGCTTACCCCAATAATATTCTGCCTTGATTACGATCGGATGGAAAAACCCGATTATTAAAAACGTCGCCAATCCGACTAAAAGTCCTGTAAAATTCATAACTATCTATATAAATAAACTACTGCTGCCTCAGCAGGCACATCAATCACATCTCCGGACTTCACTCTAATGGTCTTGCCTATCGACTCTCCGGTATTTGGATCAATCAACTGACAGCGATAACTGCGCTTGTCTCCCTGAAGATCAAGGGTCAGCTGCTCATCACTTGTATAGGCGATATATCCCACTCCGGCAGCACCTGTAGACCAGCAGTTCTCTGCCCAGCGCACATCATCCATAGGGTTCATTTTCAGGGCATTGTCAAAGAACTTCGGGGCCTGGACAGAAGGCAGGGAGCAGAGCGAAGCTCCTGCCACAAATGCCACCCAATTGACTCCCGCTGCGCGCGAATTGTTGAGCCATACGGCTTTTTGCGGGAAGCGGGTCCTGTATTCCCTGACCACCTTCCATGCCTCAGACGGACCTGTCTTGCCCACATCCATAACACGTGCATACTGACGAGGTGCAAGGCTCACACCGCCCTCCGGAGCATATAAGGTGCCGTCGTCACGATAATGCCACTGACGGATATCTATCACGTCCACAACTCTCTCATACAGAGGATGATTGAGGATAGCTTCGGTCACATCGTGAGTGGCGTTGAGTGCCACGATCACATCTTTGTTGTTTTTAATCTCCCAATTTCTGATGCAATCCAGCCAGAATTTCATAAAGTGCAGAGGCCCTGTGTATTCCGCTCCGATATGGTGGATGGTATTGCTGCTATGCGCAGCCTCACTAAGACTCTTATTGATATACCTTCTGTGATAGCGCATCAGCTTCTCGTTGTCAAGGTTATAAAACTCCTCAGCCATAAAGACCCTCTTGTCTCCCTGCATATATGTCGGCTCCTTAAAACCAAGGTCGTTGATATTATTGGCTGTCCTCCAAGGATAGTCGATCCAATGTGCTCCTTCCTCGATGATATTATGCTGAAGATAGTGCTCATACACGAAGGCAACT
>CALEJC010000132.1 GCA_937898205.1 uncultured Bacteroidales bacterium | reverse complement strand
GAGGAGCTGCAGGACCAGATTGAGGCGATTCCGGAGTTTTTCCTGACCGTGTGGCTTCGCAACCTGAGCCAGATGCTGGCTTCAGATATCTGGGCGATATTAGGTCTTGTGCTGCTTGCTGTCTGCGTGCTTTGTGTGATCTCGCTTCTGCGCTCTGACAGGCGTGCTGTGCAGAAACTCAGTTTTACTTTTGCAATCGTGACCGTCGTGCTTGCATTGAGCTGTTTCGGACTTGCCTCTTCTCAGAAGGCCGGCTACAAAAAAGCTGATGCTGCGATAGTCATGCGCCCTGTCGTGTCTGCCAAGAGCTCTCCTTCTCAAGGCTCCGCAAAGGATCTTTTTGTGCTCCACGAGGGTACAAAAATCACCATCCTTGACAACGTGGGCTCTTGGGTAAATATCGAGCTTTCTGACGGTCGTCAAGGATGGGTGAAATCTGAAGAGATAGAAGTTATCTAACCCCGGAGATATTATAGAGTAACTTTTGGCCAGAGATCCTCAGTCCAAGTGATTTCGCGGATAAGGAGGTGAGCCTGGCTTGCTCTGGTCATGTCATATCCGTGGAAGAACAGGTAGTCTTTGCCGTTGAATGTGGCTGTGGCGCTGTGTCCGACTCCGGCAAACTGCTTGTTGCCTTCTACTACGATAGTGCCGCCACCTTCCATGAGGCTCACGCCCTTTTTGTCATAATAAGGTCCTGTAACCTTGTCTGAACGGCCTACCACTACTTTATATGTGCTCTTCTCGCCACGACAGCAAAGGTCGTAGGAAACAAATAGATACCAGTAGTCACCCTTCTTGAAAAGGAATGGAGCTTCTACTGCACCCTCACCGGGATCATAGATAGCACCTCTTGGGTCCGGCTTGATCGCTGTGTCCGGCTCATCATAGGAAGGGAGAGTGCCCTTAGGACGATAGCAGAGTCCGTACCACTCTTCCGGTTGTGCCACGCGTGTGAGGGTCTCGTCAAGCTTGACCATCTTGATGCCTCCCCAGAACGAGCCAAATGTCATCCAGCCTGTTCCGTTTTCGTCCACAACAACATTTGGATCAATGGCATTCCAGTTGTCTCGGCCAGGGATGGAGTGTACTACTTCTCCTTGGTCAACCCATTTGAAGTCAGGGCTTTTAGGGTTGAGAGTCTTGTTGGTGGCCACTCCGATGGCAGAAGTGTTTTTGCCAAATGCAGAGCATGAATAATATAGGTACCAGGTGCCGTTGTGATAGAAGATATCGGGAGCCCAGGTGTGGCCGCGATAGCCCGGAGCATATTTCTGAGCCCACTGAGGCGTCTCCTCCAAAACAGAGCCGATAGGAGTCCACACCTTCATGTCTTCTGACTCCATCACACTCACTCTGAATCCTGTTGTAAATACATAATATTTGCCATCGCAGTAGGCTACTACCGGGTCGTGTGCACCGGGATAATCTGTAGGTTGAGGTGCGCGGCGAGGACGCTGACCTGTCTGGGCGCTCAAAACGAGAGCAAAGCAAAGCGCAGCAATTGTGGTTACTAGTCTTGTCTTCATATCTATTTACTTAGTGTTTCTGCAAATATATTGAAAAATATCTACCTTTGACAAGTAATGATGAGGTATAGAAAAGTATCGGATTATTTTAAGGAGATTTTTTCCTGCAAAGTGCAGAAGATTGCCGTAAATGCAGGCCTTGGCTGTCCCAACCGGGATGGTACGGTGGGGACCGGCGGTTGTATCTACTGTAACAATGCCGCATTTAATCCTGCCTATGCCCACCGGTCTTGCGGAAGCATCACCGACCAGCTTGCCGCGGGCGTGAAGTTCTGCTCAGGCAAAGGCGAGCCCGGTGTATATCTGGCCTACTTCCAGTCCTACTCCAATACCTATGGTCCGCTTGAGCGTCTAGTGCCTCTTTATGAAGAAGCACTGGCGTTTCCCGGAGTGGCAGGCCTTGTGATTGCGACACGCCCCGATTGTCTTTCAAGCGAGCTGCTGGACTGGCTGGAGGGGCGGTTTGGAAGCAAAGCGCCTCAAGGGCATCCATACCTGCTTGTAGAGTTAGGAGTCGAGTCTACCTCTGACAAGACCCTTGAACTCATCAACCGCGGTCATGATTTCCGGACAGCGGCAGAAGCAATCCGCGAGCTGGACAGGCGAGGAATCGATGTGGGTGCACATCTTATACTTGGCCTTCCGGGTGAAACGGAAGAGGACTTTATGCAGCACGCAACCCGCATCTCGCAGCTCCCGATCCGCACGCTCAAACTGCATCAACTCCAAGTCATCAAAGGCACTCCGCTCGCACGGCAGTATGAGCAGGATCCAGAAGCGCTGAAACTCTTCAGCGCTGAAGAATATGCGCAGCTGCTCAGCAGGTTCATTGCCGAGTTGCGCGAGGATATTGCTTTGGATAGACTGGTTTCGGAGTCGCCCAAGGACCTTCTGATGGCTCCGTGCTGGGGACTTAAACCTTCAGAATTTTCCACTCTTCTGGATACTTATCTTTAATATCCCGAAGTCTTTTGCGGGCCTGCTCGATCTTGTCCATGTTGAGGTCCGTGCTGCAGAAGTCGTCTGCGGAGTCCATGCAACATTCTGTTACAGAGCCCATCGGGTCAATGATGGCAGAGCCGCCGCTATAACCGGCCACAGGGTCTCTACCCACTCTGTTGCTGGCGATCACATAGGCATGGTTTTCTATGGCTCTGGCCTGAAGGAGCACATCCCAGGCATATCTTCTTGAAGCAGGCCAGCTGGCTACGATGATCATTGCGTCGTAGCCTTCGGCGTTGCGAAGCCACACAGGGAAACGGAGGTCGTAACACACCGCAAGGAGAAACCTGAATCCCTGATAATCTACAACCACCCTCTCATTGCCGCCGGTGAAGTCGTCGTTCTCGTTGCCAAATAAGTGGCGTTTGTCGTAGTGGTAGGTGCTGCCGTCGGGGCAGACGAAGTAGAGGCGGTTAAGGCGACG
>CALEJC010000131.1 GCA_937898205.1 uncultured Bacteroidales bacterium | reverse complement strand
GGTGGTCCACCGTGTCAAAATTGTCGAAGTCAAACGAGCCGTCCGGCAGCAGCGGAGTATCGAGGCGGTTGACAAAGTAATCGTCGGTAGAAAACGAGATCGGATGCAGTCCGCAAGCCTTCAGCTGCACGGAGAGACGCTTGCAGAATGTGCTCTTGCCGCTGCTGGTCGGGCCGGTGATGAGCACGATGCGCACCTTATCAGGCGAATTATGCCGCCTGTTGATCTCCTCAGCAATCTGCACGATCTTCTTTTCCTGCAGTGCCTCCGCAACCTGTATCAGGTCTGAAGCATTACCGTCCTGGCAAGCGGCGTTGACATCACCTACATTCTGGAGGCCCATGATATTGTTCCATTTGAGCATCTCAGAGAGGATTTCAAATGTCTTGTCCTGCTCCACAAAAGGTGCAAGATTGTTTGGATCGTGGCGATTTGGGACCCTTAGAAGCATCCCTCCCCTATATGGGATCAGCTCCCACACCTTGAGGTAGCCGGAGCTAGGAAGGAGAGCATCGTAGTAATAGTCGGCAGAGCCGCCGAGCGTATAGTAGGTCACAAAGACATCGCCACATGTTTTAAGGAGTTTGACCTTGTCTTGGTAGCCTAGCTCACCAAAGAGCTTTATAGCCTCTTCTACAGGCAGTTGATGCCTCTTAAACGGAAGATTATCAGCTACAAGAGCCTTCATCCTCTCACTGATGGCTTCAACATCCGAGATAGTGAGCGGACTGTTGTCTTCTTTAAAAAGCGCACAAAAATAGCCTTTGGAGATCGGACGCCGCATGATCACCCTGCATCCGGGGAAAAGGTCTCTTGCCGCCTTGCTGAGAAGGAAGCAAAGAGATCGGCAGTACATCCTGCGACCTGTGTAACTGCGATAGTCCAGAAACTCTATCTCCTTGCTATTAAACGCTCTGAAAGTAAGACCTTCCGTGACATTGTTGACCTTTGCACAAAGGACATCATAAGGCTTTTCAAACTCAAACTCTCTACACATGTCAAGAAGTGAGCTGCCTTCTGTAAAGTATTGGGCTGTGCCTGTGTTCTTGCAATAAATCTTTATCATAGGGACTTGATTTGCACCACAAAAATACAGAAATTTGTGTTATCTTTAAAGGTTAAAAATAATAATTATGAGTCAGCTACATATTATCGACCACCCTCTTGTACAGCATAAGCTCAATATTATGCGCAGAGTTGAAACAGGCAGCAAAGATTTCAGAGAGCTCCTTGAGGAGATTGCACTATTGATGGGCTATGAGCTCACAAGAGACCTGCCTCTTGAGGATGTAGAGATCCAGACACCTATCTGCCCGATGACTGCCAAGCAAGTATCCGGTCGCAAGCTTGCCATTGTGCCCATCCTGCGTGCAGGACTTGGCATGGTCGATGGTCTTCTCAAGCTCGTGCCGGTTGCCAAAGTCGGCCACATCGGTCTATACCGCAACGAAGAGACTCATAAGCCGGTAGTTTATTACAGCAAGCTACCAAAAGACATCAAAGAGCGACTTGTCATCATCACAGACCCGATGCTAGCTACCGGAGGAAGCAGTTGTGACGCGATCAGCATGCTCAAGGAGATCGGCTGCACAAATATCCGCCTAATGTGCCTTGTGGCTGCTCCTGAGGGCGTCAAGATGGTTCAAAGCACCCACCCTGATGTTGATATCTATGTGGCATCTCTTGACGAGAAGCTCAACGACGACGCCTACATCGTGCCTGGTCTTGGCGATGCCGGCGATAGAATCTTCGGAACCAAGTAGCAATATGCACACGCATGCAGAAGAAATATTGAACGCTCATCATATTCAGGCGACAGCGATGCGTCTGCTTGTGATGAGCGCAATTATTGACAATGACGGCCCTGTGTCGCTGAACGAGCTTGAAGCTGCGCTGGAGACAGTGGACAAGTCCACCATTTCGCGTGCGCTAAACCTCTTCTCGGCAAAGGGTGCGCTGCACGAAATCAACGACGGCAGCGGCTCAAGGAAATATTGTCTTTGCAGAGACGGAGAAGAGTCAGCCAATGACTCTCATGTGCATTTCACATGCATCAGATGCCACAAGACAGTGTGCATCGAGAGCGTGCATGTGCCGCATATCGATCTGCCTGAGGGCTACACTATCGCAGAACAATCCTACCTGATCAAAGGGATCTGTCCAGACTGTGAGTAATCATCCACTTGCTAAGCTCGCGGCTTGAAGTACCGTCCTCCACAAACCCGATCTGCTGATCAAAGAAAGTCTTCAATTCTGCCTGGTAGGCATCTCTGTCGAAGTGTCTGATCACTTCAGACAGCTGCTCGTTATTTCTGGCAAGAGGGAAAGGAAGTTCGTCAAACTTGAAATAATATCCTCTGTCATATTTCTCCAAGTCAGTGGCATAGAGCACGCAAGGCCTTTCAAGCATGGCTATATCAAACATTGAGCTTGAATAGTCTGTAATCAAGAAATCAGCGATGCACAGAAGCTCCTGCATATCGTGATAGAGAGTGACATCTATCACCTCAGGGCTATTGAGAAGAGGCGAAGTATCCACTTTGCCGATGAGGTTGGGATGAAGCCTCAAGAAGATGGTAACTTTATCTCCGTCAAACAGTCTGCTAAACTCAGGGACAAGCTCTGCCCAGTTGATGCGATATGGCTCGATGCTCTTGTCTCTGCGGAAGGTAGGAGCATAAAGCACGATGCGGTCTGTCTGAGGGATACCATACTGCTCGCAGATGCGGACTCTCATCTGCGAGTGTTTTTCTGTGTCGAAAAAGATGTCGTTGCGCGGGATGCCTTTTTCAAGGATTTCACCGTCATACCAGAACTTCTCCTGAAGGAGCCTGGTCTGGAACTTACAGCCGGAAATCATCAGGTCACAGACCTTGGAGTCAATCTTAGCTTTCTTTACATAACTATAGCCAAGCTTGTCTTCCACGTCCTTCTCAATCTTCTTCAGCGCCATCCCGGCGTGCCAGAGCATCAGGTATTTCTGACCCGGACGCTTGTGCCAGTAGATGCGATATGGATCTGTCCTTGAGTTGGTTATAAAAAACTCGGCGGTATTGACAAGCTTGTAGTACTCAAGCGAGCGGAACCTCACGCATTTTATCCTTTTATCAATGCCGGAGATGTCTACTTTTTTTCTGAAAACCCAATAGATTTCAAACTCAGGGTTGTGTTCAAGAAGATATTCTGTGACATAACGAGGGTTACAACCAAACTGCTTGAAGTTATAGGCCCAGCACATCACCCTACCCTTCTGTACCTTTGTAAAACAGCCTATCAAGAGAGACAAAAGATTGCCAAACAGCTTTACAAATCTATTTAAACCCCAGGCAATTGCCGGTCCGATGTTCTTCATATAGTGAAATTTTGGATTTATTATTCAAAGATACTAAATCCGATTAATAAAAATTGACTATTTTTACATTTTGCAGATGTAAAGAGAGCTTTCTATGGATATAGTTATAACATACGTTGACGGCAACGATCCAGTCTGGAAAAAGGACTATGAAAAATATACCAATGTCCCGATCATGGAGAAACGCTTCAGAGATTGGGGCACACTCAAATATCTCCTTAGAGGCATTGAGGTAAATATGCCTTTTATAGACAATGTCTTCCTTGTGGTTTCGCACCCTTCGCAGGTGCCTCAGTGGGCTGACCAGAGCGAGCTGAAGATTGTCCTTCACAAAGACATCATCCCTGAAGAGCACCTACCCACATTTAACTGCAACCCCATCGAGATGCATCTTCATCGCATCGAGGGCCTGAGTGAGCAATATCTCTATTTTAACGACGACCTCTACCCTCTTGCTCCTTGCGCTCCAGAAGATTTCTTCCGCGAAGGCAAGGGTGTGCTGGGATTCAGCAGGCACTGGTTTGTATCGGGCATGTATAAGCAGATATGCAAGAATTCGGACACTCAGGCACGCAAGGCCGCCGGGTTGCCCGCTTCGCGCAGATTTGTCCGCCCTCAGCACACATGCACCGCAATGCTGAAAAGCAGCTGCGAGAGCTTGTATGCCAAGCTGGAAAAAGAGATCCTTGCTTCGCTCAGCAGGACAAGGACAGGCGACAACCTTAATCAATATCTTTTCCTTGATTATCAGCTCTTTACGGGCAAGATGATCGCCGAGAAGATCTCAAACAAACACTTCTCAGTGGCTTTGGCTAGTCCGAAGAAGCTTGCTTCGTATATACTCAAACCATCCAGAAAACTGATGTGTGTCAATGACGTCCGCCTCAGCGACAAGAAATATGAGGCGCTGCGCAAGGCGATGATTGATGCCTTTGAGATCAAGTATCCAAATAAATCAAGATTTGAGAAATAAGATGAAAAATCCGGTAATCTCGATTATCGCTCCTATCTACGGAGTTGAACAGTATATAGCCGCTGCTGCAGAGTCACTTCTGAGCCAGTCATATCCACACATCCAGTTTATCTTTGTCAACGACGGCACAAAGGACAACTCCATCAAGATCCTTGAGTCGGTGATTGAAGAAAAGTATGCTCACCTGAAAGATCAGATCATAATAGTCAATAAAGAAAATGCCGGACTGCCGGCAGCTCGCAAGACCGGCCTTGAGCATGCCACCGGAGACTACATCTATCACGTGGATTCTGACGATTATATCTCAGAAGGATCTATTGCCGCCATCGCCAAGGCTATTGAAGAGTCAGATGCAGACGTCATCTACTTCAACTATGTCAAGGAATATGAGAAGCGCATATCCGTAAAAAAGGAAAGGGTATACACTCTTGGGCAGAAAAACGAGTATATCCGCAATATGTATAACCATAAGTCCTACGGGACACTATGCAACAAATGTGTTAAACGTAGTCTATATCAAGACAATACGATACATTTCCCAAAATACGGATATGCAGAAGACTGCTATGTATCTACGCAGCTGATCGGCTATGCCCAAAGCATCAAATACATCGACGAGGTGGTCTATCACTACCGCAAAAACGTCTCCACAGCGATGACAAGACAGGGTCGCCAGAAGCGCAAGATGGAGTATGCGCTCAACTTCCTTGATCTCTATGAAAAATATCGTGACGTACCGCAAGATAACAACCCGGTAGCGGTGCTTTTTGACGATATACTCCTGCAAGCGGGATGGTTCTCAATCTTTTATAAACTTGACTTGTTCAGTAGATTCCCATACCTTGCCGGGGACATCAGGAAGGCAAAGATAAAATGTGGCGGCAAGTCAGATGCACCTGTTCTTGCTCAGCTCATCACCAAAATCGTCGCCCTCTTCAAGTAGCAGAGGCTACATCCTTCCACTCTTGAGTTTGTATTCGTAGGAGTGTCTTCCCTCCTCACGGAAGTCTTCGTTGTATCGACGAAGTACCTCTTTGTACACCTCTTCATATTGAGGGATAAAAAGGTCATCCTTGGCATATAGATGCCCGACAATCTCCGAAGCAAGTTGCTCAGTCATAGCAAGATCAGTCTTTCCCCCTTCAAAGGCTGTACCCTTGATCGATCCCGGAGAGACATTGAGTATCCTGTTGGATGTTTCTGCTTTTTCAAGCTCCACATTGACGCTCTCGATAAAAATCTTGAGCGCTGCCTTGCTGGCTCCATAGACAGAGAAGAAAGGAGACGACATAAAGCCTGCGATACTCACCATCACACCGCAATAAAAATCTTCACGAGCACTGATTTTATCGTAAAAATGATGCAGTATCCTGATCGTCGCAGTTGTGTTGACATTGATCATATCAACTATATAAGACTCTTCCAGATCTTTAAACAGGGCGAGCTTGCCAAACCCGGCTGTGATCATCAAAGTATCGATATCTCTGAAACGGTCAAAGATGCTGTAGTCCTTCTCATTGAGATCAAACCTGTAGCACTCAAACTTGCTTTGCATCCACTTCTCATCCACATCGGAGCGGTCCACGATATAGTCTTTCTCCACATCTGACTGTGACGAGAGTCTTGTCGCAATCGCCAGACCAATCCCGCTGGCACCTCCCACAACTAAGGCCTTCCTCATATCTCATTGAAGTTTTTACGCTCGGCAAACTGCTGGAAAATATCTGTCATGCAGATAGTCTCCTCTGGACGCAGGCGTGAAGATGATAACCTCCTGTTGATGATGCACGAGGCAAATTCCTGGATTTCGTAACGCAGACCGGCGCCATCCCAAGCATAGAAGTACTTTTTATTTAGATTCTGGTCTTCGTAACGCAGTTCAAAATAGTCAGTCTTCCACCAAGGCGCAGGGACATAGGCATAGCCCTTTGTTCCGGAAATCACGAGGTTTCCTTCAGTCTTGACTCCCAATCCTAGCTGGAAAGAAGCCACAGCTTTTCCATATTGCACCACTCCCCTTGTATATACGTCCACATTATTCTCATTGAGGCGACTGTATATATTGACATTCTTGATGTCGGTGCCAAGAAGTCTGACTATAGGAAGAAGCGGATATGATCCCATCTCATAGAGAGATCCGCCACCGAGCTCGGCGTCTAACTCGCGCTTGAGATGCTCCTCCGCCCAAAGTTTTGACTCTGAAGCATCTATACCCACCACATCACCGATCAATCCACTTTTTATCAAGCTGATAAGATGATTGAATGCAGGGCTGTATGCTGTCTTATTGGCTTCCAGGAGCACAAGCCCCTTCTGCTCTGCGAGCTGGTAAAGCTCTCGCGCCTGTCCGCCATGAAGCACCAGAGGTGTCTCGCAAAGCACGTGTCTGCCTTGCTCAAGAGCATATTTTGCCTGCTCGTAGTGACACACGTGCGGAGTTGCAATGTAGACGGCATCGACAGCCTCCACAAGCTCATGGTAGCTGCCTGCCACTTCTGCACCGACAGCCAATTCAGCATAGCGTTGAGCCGCACTGCGATTGACGTCGTAGAGAGAAGCGATCTTCACCGCCTCCACCTTCTCGGATTCGCTGATAAAGCGCTCGGCGATGCGACCGCAACCTGCCACTCCGAGTCGGAGCGTCGTGCCCATCTCAGCACGCAGCATGGTAGATGAAATGCCCTCTGTGCGAGGAAGATAGACCACATCACAGTATTCTTTAAGGTAATCAAAAGCACCGACCCAATCAGAACCGATCGCAAAGATATCCACGTCGTACCTCTGGATATCATCAATCTTCTGACCGACATAGTCTTCTATGATGATTTTATCTGCGATGCCGAGAGCCTGCACTGCGGCTACCCTTTCAAGGACATTGCTCACAACATTGAGCTTGCCTCGCTCTCTGTCGAAATTATCATTGGTAACGCCGACGATGAGATAGTCTCCAAGCGCCTTGGCTCTGCGAAGAAGATTGACATGACCTTCATGCAGAAGGTCATAAGTGCCATATGTAATCACCTTAATCATAGTTCAAAGATACGCTTAATTTGTCTAACATAGTAATATTTGTTATGTTTGTCTGATTATTATTGGTATAGAAGATGACTAAAGTCAAACTCGTTTTAATTTTTGCACTGCTGACATGCAGTGCATATATCCTTGAAGCACAAGATTCTGCACTCAGACTTCGTCTCAAAGCCGGAGACAAAGCATCACATGGAGCATTTATATCAAGTTCAATTGAAGGAGAGCACAGCCTTGATGAGCTCTTTGCCGTAAGAGGGGGCTTGATGTATAGCAGTATCGGTCGGACAGCATTGGAGCTGCGCCCGGAGATATTTCACGACCTCAGCTGGGGTCGTATCAAGGCGGAAGCATTGCTCCATTATTCGCGTCAAGCGTCCATCAGCAATTCTGCCGCGGGTTTGGGATTTGGGATTGATGCAGATTGGTTCTATGGCACAGTGGGTTACTACTATCGATCTATCGCCGGCAAGGACGGTAAGATCTCTGAGCCTTTGAACTATTTCTATGAGATAGGGTTCCGTTTCCTTGAGAAGATTGATGCTTGGGATCTGGATTTTATCATTACCAACAGCGAGATGTTTGAGCTGGAGAGGCAATATCAGATGACCTTGTTGCTTGAAGGTTGCTGGTATCCGAGCAAGGCCGTAGGCATCAATTTCGGGGTTGGTTATAAACCTGCCGGAACCTTCAATATGTCAAGCGATTATTATCAATTATCCGGAACTCTTGGACTATGTTACAGATGGTAAAAAGAATAATATTGTTTTGCTCTATTGCAGCGGTTTTGAATGGGTGTGACATGCTTGACTTCAAGGGCCTGGTTGTACCCACAAGTCAGGTTGTAGGAGATAGATTTGACCAGAGCATTTCAATGACCTCCGACAAAGCAGTAAGCTCAATTGAGGTGGATGAGGAATATACATTTTATGTATGCACAGACCCTCACATCAATGAAACTTCAGTCAATCTTGATGAGTTCAATGCCGCACTGCGAGGCGACGCCAAGGCTGATTTTGGAGTACAACTGGGAGATTGCACAGATAAGATTGGAAAACTTCCAAGATATATGGAGGCTATCAAGTATGATCCGGACAAGCATAACTATAACTACCCTATCTTCACCGTTTTGGGCAACCATGACCTGTTTTTTGACGGATGGGAAGAGTACAAGTCGCTTATAGGTCCATCGGTATACTGGTTTGAGGCCAAATCAGCATCAGCCAAAGACCTCTACATAGTACTCGACACTGCAACCGGCACTCTCGGAAGAAAACAGACAAGGTGGATCAAGAGCTTCCTCAAGGATAATCGAAGCAGTTATCGCCATTGCATCATCATGACTCACACCAATATCTTCAACTCAGACCACACTCAAAACACTTCCGGCAATCTTAATTTTGATGAGACTCTTGAGCTGATGGATTTTTTGAGTGAAAACAAGGTAGACCTGGTGCTCCAAGGACACGATCATTATCGTGAAGACTTGACATTTAACGGTGTGAGATATACTGTCGTAGGTACTATCAGAGACGAAATTGAAGCCCCTGAATATCTGCGTGTCATCGTCACAGACAAAGGGCTTCAACTCGTTTGGGAACTATTGTAATTTACTTCAGCTGCGATTCCATCCAGGCGATAGCTTCCTGATTGGTTGCAGAAAAACGCCAGTGGCCATTGGTAAATGTGGCCGCCAGTGTCTTAGGTGCAGTGATCACATTATATGTGGCAAAATTACTTGTCGGACAGCAAGTTGGATCGTTAAATCCAAAGGCAAAGAAGACAGGACAGCTGACTTTGCGTGCAAAATTGGCCACGTCATAGTAGGCAAGAGTCTTCTCCGCACCTGCCTTCTCGGGACCATTGAGGTAGTACTTTGGCCAGCCCGGAGCTCTACCCTTGGTCGCGCCCAGGAGATCGCAAAGCGCCGGATAGAAAGGAGCGCAGAATGTAACCTTATCATTAAGAGCGGCTGTCACAATCGTGAGTGCACCACCCTGACTTCCACCGGTCACACCGACATTCTTGCCATCCCAATCAGGGAGTGAGCATAGATAGTCGATACAGCGTGAGCATGCAGCATATACTGCTTTGTAATAGAAGGAATCAGGATTTTCGATGCCGATGTGGGTATAGTCTGCAATCGGATCCACGATAGCCTGATACTGATCATCAGGAAGCTCGCTGTCGGCATCGTGATGTATATTGATATTCATGTATATATAGCCGCGCTCAGCATAGAATGTTGACGGAGATCTTTTGCGATTGCCAGCTCCCGGTGGATCAAAAAGCACAGGGTGTTTCTTGCCGTCTTTAGGTCGTGAGAGGTAGGCATAGATATTTCTACCGCCCGGGCCGACTGTGAGCTTTACTTTTGAAACTTCCACTGTTTCTGTGCTATATTGAGGGAGCGGAGTGACTACAGGATTGAGATCCACTGCCTCTGCTTCTGCAAGAGCTTTTGCCCAGAAAGCATCAAAATCTGCGGGCACCGGAGTCAGCGGCTGCAGTTTCTCTGGAGAGAAGCCTACATTGACCATATCACGATACTTCTGGCCTGCAACCTCAAACTCATAGCTGATTGTTCTGAAGCCCGGTTCTGTGCGGGTGCCAATCGGCAAATATGCCACGCCCTGACGGAACTGCACGGAATCCTTGACCTGCGGCGGCATCAATTCGTCGCCAGACTGATATCTTACCCACACGCCGTCAAGCGGCACTCCGCCGGCATAGGCTTCAAGGCGAAGCTTTGCCTGCTCCCCTACAGCATAGACGCGATCGGGATGATCAGGGACAGAAATTGATTCTACATAGGCACGACGCTCTGCGGAAAATTGAGCATTGGCGCTCAGCGAGCAGATGAGAGAAAAGCCCACGAGGAGGCTAAGCAAAAGGTATCGTTTATTCATAATATGTGGTATATCTTAACAAAGATAATTACTCTTTTCAAATATTCTCTATAATTTTACGACTCAAATATTAGAGTGATGAAAGAATACCAAATCATAAAAGCCACAGACAGCGACATCAATCAGATACAGCATCTTGCAGATATCATCTTCCGTGATACATATAAAGAGATTTTGTCGTCGGAGCAGATGGACTATATGATGGACCGGATGTATTCCACAGAGAGTCTGCAGAAGCAAATCAGCGATGGTCACATATTCTATATAGCTTATAATGAAGGCGTTGCATGTGGCTATATGTCCATCCGGCCGGAAGGGGCAGCAGAGGACGGCACACTCGAATTTCATCTGCAGAAATTATATATTCTCCCTTCAGAGCAAGGCTGCGGTCTGGGCAGGAAACTAATCAGGCACGCCGTCACATTTGCACGTGAGTGCAGCTGCGGTCAGCGCGCCAGAATCAGATTGAATGTCAACCGTGACAACCCTGCTGTGGAGTTCTACAAACACCTCGGGATGAAAATCCTCAGCCAGGGAGACTTCCCCATCGGCCACGGTTTCTATATGAATGACTACATCATGGGGATGGATGTTTAGCACCAGCTTCTATGCCTGAAGCCACTTGTGCTTCTCAACGCTGTAGATAGGGACAAACGGAAGAAGGATCGGTGTCTTCTTTATATATGCCTGATATTCAGGATCTTTACCATAGGCACCGTTTTGGCGGATCTCAAGTCTTCTTGCACCGCTGAACATCACATATACGATGCCCATATAGCCGATGGCTGCGATGAGCCACTGCCACCATGAGCAACATGCGCCAATGCAGACGATGAATGAACCCGTCCAGATCACCAGCTCACCAAGATAGTTTGGACAGCGCACAAGTCTATACACACCTGTATCTACAAATCTGTTTTTATTCACTTTCTTAGCCGCTTTTTTCTGTGCATCCGCCACACTTTCAAGCAGCACTCCGGAAGCCATCAAAACGACACCAATCCAAGCCCAAAGTTCATTTACAGGAGCACCTGCAGACTTGTTAGCCAGGAAGAAAGCCACAGGGCTGACCTGACCCACATAAAGCATGGCGCAGAAGATCCATACCGTAATGACCACAAAGAGAGGCTTCTTTTTAGCTGAATCCGGACCATATAGGATCTTTTTATACTCCGGAGATCTCTTTTCTCTGGTGAGGAGATATAGACCGAGCCTGCAACCAAATATAAACATTACAGTACACAACAAAGCTGTCGGCACTGTGAGGACATCCTTAAAGATAAAGGCAATTGCAAGAGCGAGAGCGGATACGCCAAATCCATATCCGATGCTGAAAAAATAGATGAAATAAATCCACCCTAATCCTGAAACCGCCAGCGAAACGGCAAGGAGAATCAAAATATAGTTCATAATAATGTTAATTAATAATTACGTGTTGACATATTCAAAAATTTAACCAAATCAATTTTTGAGCATAACGTTTACCAAGCTCCAACTGAGAAGCAGTATCAAAATGCAGATTATCCGGGAGTGCAACAAGCCCCTCGGAGCTCACACAAGCAGAGTTAGGAATGAGGGCGCTTGCTTGATTGATCACAGGATTAAAGATTGCGGCATTGTCGTGGGAGTGTAAAATCTCTCCTACAATAAATGGGACAGCTTCCCCATTGCAGAGATCTGTGCGAAGATCAGATGCAAGTTTTTGGATACGGTCAAGATAAGCGGCAGCTCTTGTGCTATCAGAGTCGCTCTCGCCTTGATGCCATAAAATTGCCTTCAGTTCCCCGTATTGCAAGGCTTGTTTGGTGCGCCTCACCGCCTCGCTATAATATTGCGGCCTCTTTGCCGGAGCTGGCGCATCCTTGAGCCACGATGAGATCGAGCTGCCCCCTCTGGCATTGACCACAAGAAGCACAGGACGGCCATTGTGGGCACGCATTGCTGAAGCGAAACTTCTCGCAGGATTTTCTCCCTGGATGCTGAGATCCTTGCGGATTGTACTATATCTATTAAACGGAGCTTTTGCGGGTTCAGGGAGACCCTCTGCATTGAGCAGATAGACGTCATCTTCAATAGTCGTTGTATCCTCCCGGGAAAGAGGCCCTCGTCCAGCCATATTTGACTGACCTATAAGGAGATATACATCATAATCATTATGATTATTATGCCCGCAAGAGCATAGAAGAAATAATATAAACAAAGCTGTCGGAAGTTTAAGAACATCTTTAAGGATCATCATAACGATTTTGGTTAGAAGTAGTTGTTTCAGCAAATATATGGAATTATTTGTCACTTCATATTTTAATTACTTGTATATTTACAAAATCATGTCATATAAATACGCTCCATCTATTAAGGCAAACACTAGAATTGATATTGCCGACATTCTGCGAGGCATAGCCATGGCAGGAATCATTCTTATACACTTTATCGAACAGCTTAACTTCTATCTTTTCCCAGAACCTAAGAATGAGTTTTGGGAGACCATTAACAATGCTGTCTGGGACGGAACATTCTTCCTACTTGCAGGCAAGATGTATGCTATCTTTGCTTTGCTTTTTGGATTAAGCTTCTTCATTCAGCATGACAATCAGGCCCAAAAGAATTACGATTTCAGAGGAAGGTTTGCATGGAGAATGGTACTTCTGATGCTGTTTGGTCTTTTTGACCTACTGTTCTTTAACGGAGATATACTCTTTGTATATGCAGCATGCGGTCTGCTAGTCATTCCTTTTATCAGGGCAAGCGACAAGCTTATCTGTGCAGCAATCTTAGTGCTGATGCTGCAGCCGATAGAGCTTTTCTGCATTGTACGTGGCTTGATTGATCCTTCTGCACATATTCTTGACCTTGGAAGCGGCAAATTTTTCGGAGCTGTAGAAATTGCTCAGTCTCAGGGCAGCATAATTGATGTCGCTGTGGCCGGAATCAAGAATGGCCTCCCCATCAACTTCCTGTGGGCGATAGAGAACGGCCGCTTCACACAGAACATTATGTTCTTTCTTATGGGTATAATGTTGGGCAGAAAGAGATTATTCTACAATGAGGGCACCAACCTCAAGACATGGAAGAAAGTGCTCATCACCTCTGTCTGCTCTACAGCAATACTTATCCCGCTGTATTTTATAGTCCCAGGACTCTGTGATATAGCTAGTGTGTCACATGGACTTGAAGTTGCACTGAATATGTGGAAGAATCTTGCCATGATGCTTGTTATTGTATCTGGAGTAACCCTTCTTTACTATAAGACCTCGGCCAAGCTCTGGCTGATTAAAATAGCTCCATATGGCAGAATGAGTCTGACAAACTACCTTGGACAATCAATTATTGGAGCAATGTTATTCTACAATTGGGGATTCGGCTTATTCAGATATTTCGGCCACACAGCAAGCTTCCTGATGGGAGTCGCATTCATTATGATCCAGATTATCTTCTGCACATGGTGGTTGAAACATCACAAAAGAGGTCCATTTGAGCAGCTTTGGCACAAGGCTACATGGATAGGAAAATAAAGAGACACCCTTCGAGGGTGTCTCTTTAACTATTTGGTAGTGAGATGCCCGATCGGGTCGGGCATGACTCAGCGTCATTACCGGCTTGACCGGTAATCTCTTACCTATTAAGCGCAGTAGCAACGTCAACCGCACAAGCAACTGTACAACCTACCATTGGGTTGTTACCGATGCCGAGGAATCCCATCATCTCAACGTGTGCTGGAACTGATG
>CALEJC010000130.1 GCA_937898205.1 uncultured Bacteroidales bacterium | reverse complement strand
GAGTCTTAGCGGGTCCAGCGTAGTAGATAGGGTGGTTCTTGAGGTACTCTGGCATTGGCTCTCCTGCGTCGAGTCTCTCCTTGATCTTGGCGTGAGCGATATCACGACCCACGATGATTGTTCCGTTGAGGCTCAGGCGTGTAGAAACAGGATACTTTGTGAGCTCCTTGAGGATCTCGCTCATTGGCTGCTCGAGGTCAATCTTTACTGCCTCGCCTTCGCCGGCATTTCTAAGCTCCTCTGGGATGAGTTCATATGGCTTGTCGTCGAGTTTCTCGATCCAGATACCGTCTGAGTTGATCTTAGCCTTGATGTTGCGGTCAGCAGAGCAGCTCACACCCAAGCCCACAGGACAGCTGGCGCCGTGACGAGGAAGTCTGATGATGCGGACGTCGTGTGCAAAGTACTTGCCACCAAACTGAGCACCGAGGCCGATCTTGTGAGCTTCTTCAAGTACTTTCTTCTCGAGCTCAACGTCGCGGAATGCGCGGCCGGTCTCGTCGCCTGTGGTAGGAAGCTCATCGTAGAAATGAGTAGAAGCGAGCTTAACTGTGAGAAGGTTCTTCTCTGCTGAAGTGCCACCGATTACAAATGCAATGTGATATGGAGGACAAGCGGCGGTGCCGAGAGTCTTCATCTTTGCCACGAGGAACGGAACAAGGGTCTCAGGGTTGAGGATAGCCTTGGTCTCCTGATAGAGATATGTCTTGTTGGCTGAACCGCCTCCCTTGGTGACGCAGAGGAAGTGATATTCGTCACCCTCACAAGCCTCAATGTCGATCTGTGCAGGGAGGTTGCACTTGGTGTTGACCTCTTTGTACATATCAAGAGGAGCATTCTGCGAATAGCGGAGATTTTCCTCAGTATAGGTCTTGAAAACGCCGAGGCTCAGTGCCTTCTCGTCGCAGTAACCTGTCCATACCTGCTGGCCCTTCTCGCCGTGGATGATGGCTGTGCCTGTGTCCTGGCAGAAAGGAAGCTTGCCCTTGGCAGCAATCTCTGCGTTGCGAAGGAAGGTAAGAGCCACATATTTGTCGTTGTCAGAAGCCTCTGGATCAGAAAGGATTGAGGCTACCTGCTCATTGTGAGAGCGACGAAGCATGAAGCTCACGTCACGGAATGCTGTGTTGGACATCACTGTGAGGCCTTCCTCAGCAATCTTGAGGATTTTGTGTCCCTCAAACTCTGAAGTACTTACATACTGCTCAGAACCAGGGATCTTGTAGTATTCAGTCTTGTCTTCACCAAGCTGAAACATTGGAGCATATTTAAACTCTGTCATATTAGATATATTAGTTTTGCATTAAAAAAACTTTCATAAACTCATTAAGCTCGCCGTCCAGCACCGCCTGCGTGTCAGCTGTCTCGTAACCTGTGCGAAGGTCCTTCACCATCTTGTATGGGTGGAGGACATAGGAGCGGATCTGCGAACCCCATTCGATCTTTTTCTTCTGTCCTTCAAGCTCGGCCTGCTTCTCCTGACGCTTTTTGAGCTCTATGTCGTAGAGGCGCGACTTGAGGATGCGCAGCGCGTTCTGCCTGTTGTCCTGCTGGCTGCGTGTCTCTGTGTTCTCGACGATGATGCCGGTAGGGAGGTGTCTGACGCGCACTCCGGTCTCTACTTTGTTGACATTCTGGCCGCCGTGACCGCCTGACCTGAAAGTGTCCCACTCGATGTCCGAAGGGTTGATCTCAATGTTGATCGTGTCGTCCACGAGAGGGTAGATAAACACTGAGCTAAACGTGGTCTGCCTCTTGCCTTGGGCATTGAAAGGGGAGATACGCACAAGTCGGTGCACTCCGGACTCTGCCTTGAGGTAGCCGTAGGCATAGTCGCCTTCATACTGTATGGTTGCCGACTTGATGCCGGTCTCGTCTCCTTCCTGCTGCTCGGTCACTGTCATCTTGTAGCCGTTTCTCTCGCCCCAGCGCATATACATCCTCATCAGCATCGCGCTCCAATCGTTGGCCTCAGTGCCGCCGGCTCCGGAGTTGATTGTGAGCACTGCTCCCAGGTTGTCGCCTTCTCCTCCGAGCATATTGCGAAGCTCCATATCCTCAATCTGGCTCTGTGCCTGCGAGGCTGCTGCGTCGCTGTCTTGGCCTTCAGGGTCGAGTTCTAAAAGAACTTCCAGGTCTTCTACTGCGCTTTGAGCTGATTGATAGGAGTTTACTACTGCCTTTATGGCGTTCATTTCCTTCATGAATGCCTCTGCTTTCTTGGGGTCATCCCAAAACGAAGGAGCTTGACTCTGCTCCTCCATCTGTGCCCACTGCGCACTCTTGGCCTCAATGTCGAGGCACTTGTGCAGAGTCTGCAGTCGTGAGTGTAGATCTTTTATCTGTTCAGCTGTTATCATAACTCACAAATTTAACAAATTATTATGGCATAACTATTGTTTTTGACAAAACACTTGCTAAATTTGCAGTGTATTAGTATGCTAAGACACTAAAGACGTATAATATGTTATTAGAGGTTAGAGAAGTTCATAAGACCTACGACAATGGTCAACCGCTACATGTCCTTAAAGGCATCAATCTTTCTGTCGAGAAAGGCGAGTTTGTGTCGATTATGGGTGCATCCGGATCCGGCAAATCCACCTTGCTCAATATTCTGGGTATCTTAGATAATTACGATGAGGGCGAATACTATATCGATGGCACTCTTATAAAGGGCCTTAGCGAGAAGCAGGCTGCCTATTACCGCAACCACATGATTGGCTTTATCTTTCAGTCCTTCAATCTCATCTCATTCAAGACGGCTGTGGAAAACGTGGAGCTGCCGCTGTTTTATCAAGGCGTGCCTCGCAAGCGCAGAAGAAAGATGGCCATGGAATTTCTTGAAAAACTCGGACTTTCGCAATGGGCGGAGCACTATCCCAATGAGCTTTCCGGAGGACAAAAGCAGCGAGTAGCAATCGCCAGAGCTTTGATAACCAATCCAAAGATCATCCTAGCTGACGAGCCGACAGGCGCACTCGACTCAAAGACTTCTATCGAAGTGATGGACCTTCTTACCCGTCTCAACAAGGAAGAAGGTGCTACAATTATAGTTGTTACGCATGAGAGCGGTGTCGCAAAGTGTACAGACAGGATCATTCACATCAAAGATGGCATAATCGGCCAGACAGATGACCGGATTTTGAAATAATGAGAGACGTATTTACTGAAATATGGGAGAGTGTCAAGCGCAATAAGCTGCGCACATGCTTGACAGGCTTTGCTGTGGCTTGGGGCATCTTTATGCTCATAGTGCTGTTAGGAGCAGGCAATGGGCTGATGAATGCCTTGCTCGGCGGTGCCGGACGCATCAGCGTCAATACGATGATGGTCGGAGGAGGTCGCACAAGTCAGGCCTATGCCGGTCTGCAGAGCGGCAGGACGATTCAGCTGGAGGCCCGCGACGCAGATCTGATCATGCGTGCTTTCCCGGAGACTGTTGAAGAAGTGACAGCCACTATCTATTTCTCGCAGAACGCAGTATATAAGGATAACTCTGTCTCTGTGAGCATGCAGGCTTGCTATCCGCAATTGCTTGATATGGAGGGGCTTAAGTTGCGATATGGAAGATTTGTCAATCCTAAGGATCTGCAGGAAAGCCGGAAGGTGCTTGTGATCTCCGATCAGCTCGCCGAGCTGCTTGCGGGAAGTGTCAACCGTGTCCCTTCGATGCTGGGCAAGTCGGTAAGTGTCGGTGGGATAAACTTTAAGGTGATAGGTATCCTGGCCTCAGATATGAGCACCTCCACCCGAGCGGTCTATGTGCCTTTTACAAGTGCAAGGACGATCTTTAATAGAGGAAAGTATGTGGATGAGATCACCTTTACTTTCCACGGTTTGGAGACAGAGGAAGACAATGAAGCTTTTGAGGCGCGTCTGCAGGCTCTCCTCAACAACGCACACAAGGCAGCTCCTGACGACAACAGCGCCGTCTGGATATGGAACCGCTTTACTCAGAGCATGCAGATGGATAAAGGCACTGATATCGTGCGCACTGCGCTATGGATCATCGGGCTTCTCACGCTGCTGAGCGGAATAGTAGGAGTCAGTAACATCATGCTCATTACCGTCAAAGAGCGCACCCACGAGTTTGGTATCCGCAAAGCTATAGGCGCTAGTCCTTGGAATATTACCAAACTGATTCTTGCCGAGAGCATTACGATAACAGCCTTCTTTGGATATATCGGCATGTTTTTCGGGCTTGTCGCTTGTGAAATCCTGGATAAGACCGTGGGGCAGTCCACGGTGAGTGTGCTGGGAGAGCAGATATCTATGTTTGTCGATCCTACAGTGGGCGTCGATGTGGCGCTTGAAGCGACAATAGTTCTTATCATTTCGGGTGCGATCGCCGGACTGTTTCCGGCACGTAGGGCAGCCAAAGTCAGACCAATAGAAGCATTGAGAGCAGGATGAGACTGGATTGGGATACATACAAGGAGATTACTCTTGCGCTTAAACGCAATCGTCGCAGAACCTTGCTCACGGGGTTTGGCATATTCTGGGGCATCTTCATGCTGCTTTTCCTCTTGGGAGGAGGCAATGGCCTGAAGTCGATGCTGGCGTCCAATTTTGAGGGATTTGCGACAAACACGACGGTGCTGGTCTCTGATAGGACGAGCATGCCATATCAAGGCTTGAGCAAAGGTCGTTACTGGAACCTCACCTACAGAGATGTGGACCGCCTCAAGGCGATGATGCCCGAGCTGGATGTGGTGACTCCAACCATCACATCATATTCGTCCGGTATTCAATCCGGAGACCGCTCGACACAAGGCACGGTAAAGGGTGTTTATGCCGACTATGTCAAGGTAGAGACCCCTAAACTCAAGTATGGACGATATATCAATGAGTCTGATGTCTTGCAGGAACGCAAAGTGTGTGTGATCGGAGAACGCATCTATAATGCGCTCTTCCCGAGTGGAGAAGATCCTTGCGGCAAGAGGGTGAAGGTGGGCGCCATCTATTATCAGGTAGTCGGGGTGGATGTGAGTGCCGGTAATATCAGTTTAAATGGCTCGGCAGACCAGTCTGTCATCATACCGATCAGTGTGGCCAGAAAAGTGTTCAGAAGGGCAAATAATGTAGATATCATCTGCGTTACAGCCAAGTCGGGTGTCTCGCTTTCAGAACACGAATCCAAACTGAGAGGACTTGTCGCTCGGGAGCATAAGTTCAATCCGGAGGATAAGCAGGCGATGACCATCCTTTATACGGAAGAGCTTTTCTCGGTTGTGGACAACCTCTTCAGGGGTGTGAACTTTCTGATCCTGCTCATCGGTTTGGGTACCATCCTGGCGGGTGCGATAGGAGTCAGCAATATCATGATGGTTACGGTCAAGGAGCGTACCACCGAGATAGGGATCCGTCGGGCAATCGGAGCTACACCCAAAGATATCCTTCTTCAGATCATCATGGAAAGCATCTTCTTGACGGCAATCTCGGGAATGGCAGGAATAGTGTTCTCTGTTTTTGTCCTGAACATTATGGATATGGTCAATCCATCCGCCGGCTTCCAGATCGGATTTGGCGTGGCAATATTATCTGCCCTGTTACTGACGATAATGGGTGTGCTTGCCGGTCTTGCTCCTGCTCTAAGAGCCATGAAGATCAAGCCGGTAGATGCAATGAGAGATGAATAATCAAAATACAATCAATATGAAAAAAGTTTTCAAGTTTGTTGCGCTGACAGTGGTCGCGTTGGTATTTATCGGGACATTTGTCTTCCTTTATTCAAAATCGCGTCCGGAGACTGTTGTCTATCAGGAACTCCCGGTCACTGTCATGGATCTTAGCAGGACTTCCGTGGTGACAGGAAAGGTTGAGCCACGCAACGAAGTCAATATCAAACCTCAGATCAACGGTATTATTTCAGAACTATACAAAGAGGCAGGTGAGATGGTGCAGGCAGGAGAAGTGATTGCAAAGCTCAAAGTTATTCCGGATATGGGGTCGTTGAGCTCTGCAGAGTCGCGTCTAAGGCTTTCTGAAATGAATCTCAGCCAGTCAAAAACTGACTACAACAGGCAGAAAGCACTCTATGATAAGGGCCTTGTCAGTGCAGAAGAGTATGAAAAGGTGCTTCAGGCCTACAATCAGGCCCAGGAAGAGCGCGCAGCTGCCAAAGAAGCACTTGAGGTCATCAGAGATGGCGTATCTTCCTCAAATGCAGGCAGCAGCTCGACACTCATCCGCTCTACCATCACAGGTCTGATCCTGGATATTCCTGTCAAGGTGGGCAACTCGGTGATACAGGCCAATACGATGAATGACGGCACGACTGTCGCCACTGTGGCCAACATGTCAGACCTGATCTTCAACGGCTCCATCGATGAAACAGAAGTGGGTTCTCTTGTCGAGGGTATGCCTATGCGCATCACTATCGGCGCGCTTCCTGACTACAGTGCGGAAGCGACTTTGGAATACATCTCCCCTAAAGCCACAGAAAACAATGGCGCCAACCAGTTTCAGATCAAGGCGGCTATCACACCAAGTGACACCCATACCATCAGGGCAGGGTATAGTGCCAATGCCGAGATCGTGCTTCAAGAAGTCAAAGGTGCGCTTTCTGTCCCTGAAAGTGCATTGGAGTTTGCTGCCGACAGCATCTTTGTCTATCGGATGAGTCAGCCGCAGGTCTTTGAACGCATCCCTGTCACTACAGGCATGAGCGACGGCATCAATATTCAGGTACTCTCCGGACTCAAAGAGGGAGAAGTAGTGCGTGGAACTCAAGTTATCTCAGAGTAGGAGCCTATGAAAAAGACAATGATAATGCTTGGGCTGGCTTTGATCCACCTGACCGTGGCGGCTCAGCAGAAACAGTGGACGCTTGGCGAATGTATCGATTATGCACTTGAGCATAATATCAGTGTCCAGCAAAGCAGACTTAATGTAGACCAGAAAGAGATTGACCTCAATACGGCGGAGGGTCGCAGATTGCCCGGCGTGAGCGCATCCAGCTCCGAGAGCGTCTCGTTTGGCCGAGGTCTCACTGCCGATAACACATATACCAACTCCAACACGTCTTCGACTTCTTTCAGTCTGGGAATGGATGTCCCTGTCTTTCAGGGATTTCAGATCAGCAATAGCATTAAAATGGGCAAGCTGGATCTGGAAATGGCGATGATGGATCTGGCCAAGGCAAAAGATGATATCCGTGTGGCGGTGGCCCAGGCCTATGTGCAGATCCTTTACAATCAGGAACTTCTGAAGGTCGCTCAGGCTCAGACCGAGCACGACAGGATGCTTCTTGAGCAGATGCAGGCAAGGCAGGAGATAGGCAAAGCGAGTGAAGCGGATCTCGCTGCGCAGAGGGCGACACTTGCACAAAGCGTGGTCAACCTCACTCAGGCAGAAGCAAATCTCAATATCGCAGTCCTTGACCTCACCCAGCTTCTCGAGCTCCCTTCGCCGGAGGGCTTTGCGATTGTCGCTCCGCAATCGGAAGACTTTGCGACAGATCTGCTGATGAGCCCGGAAGATATCTATGCCAGGGCAGAAGGCATCAAGCCGGCTGTGCTTTCAGCAAAGCTCGCCCTTGACCGCGCCGATATCGCGATAGCAAGTGCCAAAGGAGCCTTCCTCCCGAGTCTGTCATTGAGCGCCGGACTTGGCTCAAACTACTACACGACTTCAAAAATGAATTATGGTACTTTTGGGGAGCAGATGCGCAACAACTTCAGCCAGTATATAGGGCTCTCGCTCAATATCCCGATTTTCAGCCGCTTTGCGACGCGCAACAACCTGCGTTCCGCCAAACTCAACCGGACCAACCAGGCACTTCAGGTGGAAAATGTTAAAAAGGCTCTTTACAAAGAGATACAGCAGGCCTACTATAACGCTCTCAACTCGCAGGTGAAATACAGGAGCAGCGGTGAAGCCCGCAACAGTGCACAGGCACATTATCAGCTCACAGAAGAGAAATATCTCAACGGGAAGGCGGGGATAGCAGAATACAACGACGCCAAGAACAACTTCCTTCGCGCCGAGTCGGATCTGCTTCGCTCTCGCTACGAATGTCTCTTCCAGACACGTCTGCTTGACTTCTACAAAGGTGAGGATATAGTTTTCTGATAAAATGCTTATCTTTAGGGACTAAAACAATTGACCATTATGAGCAAATACCCTAAGATTGGCATCAGACCTACAATTGACGGTCGTCAGGGCGGCGTCCGTGAAAGCCTTGAAGATAAGACAATGGCACTCGCACATGCAGTTGCCGACCTCATCAGCAGTAATCTCCGCAATGGTGACGGCTCTCCTGTAGAGTGTGTGATCGCAGACGGAACCATAGGCCGCGTGGCAGAATCTGCCGCTTGTGCAGAGAAGTTTGAGCGCGAAGGTGTCGGCGCTACCATCACCGTGACATCGTGCTGGTGCTACGGCTCGGAGACCATGGATATGAACCCTCACTATCCAAAGGCAGTGTGGGGATTCAACGGCACCGAGCGTCCGGGCGCGGTGTTCATCGTGGATATCTGCCGTGAGGCCAATGCGGTCAAGGAAGCCGTCCGTCTGCGCATCCCGGTCGTCGCCATCGTCGACACCAACGCCGACCCCGAGC
>CALEJC010000129.1 GCA_937898205.1 uncultured Bacteroidales bacterium | reverse complement strand
ATTTCGCACAAAGCTCATTGGACACAAAAAGCAAGAAACTGAAAAGCGCACTCCAGCGCAGGAGAGCCACCTGCAGTCTACTGAAATACAGGCCATTGCGGAAGCCCTTGATGGTAAAGAAGAGCACAAGGATAAAGCTCAATACCAGCAGCAAGGTCAGGATATAGCTGACGATGCGCATCGCATTGCTAGTCTTGAACATTGGGTGCTCGGGGAACTCAAATCCCTCTCCGACTCCATAGACAAAAAGCTTGAGCGGCATCCCTTTTACTGTGGCTTCACCGTTTTCATTACGCGCCATCACGATTGCATTTGCATCATCCCCCTGATTAATTGTAAAATGATCAAAGCGCGTCTCCATCTCCCCTATCGCCACATTGCCGGATGCGTTTCTCCAATCCAGATGATTGAGCCCCACTGGCAGATTGACTGTCAACGATATTGCATAGAATACAAGGATGAGCGTTGTGATTGAGAAATAGACGATCGTGCGTCTCTTGATACCTTTGTTTAGTTTCATTTCAATAAATTTTTATTGTTAAACGATATGCAAATATACAACTTTTTATCGTAAAACAATAAATAATTAAAAATAAACAAAAAAAAGACGACAGCCACCGGGAGGGCAGCTGCCGTCATCATAATTAAGTTGATTAATCCCAATACTGGTAGAACTTGGCGATAGACTCCATTCCGCCAAAGAACTGCTTGAGCAGATAGCTCTCGTTTGGCGAATGTATCGTGTCGCGCTCAAGGCCAAATCCCATCAGAAGCGGATCGATGCCCAGGATCTTCTGCACCTCGGCAAGCACAGCAATAGAGCCGCCGCCGCGAGAAGGCACAGGCTCGATGCCGTAGACCTCTGTAATCGCACGCGATGCTGCCTTATATGCCGAAGAGCCAAGCGGGATGAGGAAGCCGTCGCCACCTTCGCGCTCGATCACCTCAACCTTGACACACTTAGGTGCGATGCTCTTGATGTGCTTTGCAAAGAGCTTGGTTATCTTGCTGCTGCGCTGGTCAGGCACCAGACGCATCGAGATCTTGGCTGTCGCCTCGGAAGGAAGCACTGTTTTGGCGCCTTCGCCTGTATAGCCGCCATAGATGCCGCAGACGTCCAGACAAGGGCGGATGCCTGTGCGCTCAAGCGGAGTATAGCCCTTCTCCCCGCGCAGAGCATCCACGCCGAGGAATTCTTTATATTCCTTCATATCAAACGGCGCCTTGCTCAGGAGCTTGCGGTCTCCGCGCGAGAGCTCGACCACATCGTCATAAAATCCCGGCACAGTCACCCTGCCGTCAGGGCCGATGAGCGAAGCGATCATCTCGCAGAGCACCTGGATAGGGTTGGCAACAGCACCGCCATAGTGTCCCGAATGAAGGTCCTTGTTAGGGCCTATCACCTTGACTTCCAGGTAGCTGAGGCCACGCATGCCGCAGTTGATAGAAGGCACCTTCTCGCTGATCATGGTGGTATCGCTCACCAGACAGATGTCTGACTTCAGGAGTTTCTTATGAGCCTTGATCCATGCAGGAAGCGAAGGCGATCCGATCTCCTCCTCACCTTCAAAGAGGAACTTCACGTTGTGGCGAAGCTGTCCGCTTGCGAGCAGAAATTCAAAAGCCTTGATGTGCATAAACAGCTGCCCCTTATCGTCGTTGGCACCTCTTCCCCAGATTGCGCCGTCCTTGACGACAGGCTCAAACGGGTCGGTGTGCCACTTGTCAAGCGGCTCTACCGGCTGCACATCATAGTGGCCATAGACAAGGACCGTCTTTGCCTTAGGGTCCACAATCTTCTGACCAAACACCACCGGATGTCCCATGGTTTCGCAGACTCCTGCTTCGTCGGCACCGGCCTCTACCAGAAGGTCGGCGATGGCCTCTGCACAGAAATACATATCTGCTTTGTGGTCGGTCTTTGCGCTGATTGAAGGAATCCTCAAAATCGTAAAGAGTTCCTCAAGGAAGCGATCCTTATTCTGCTCGATATACTGTTTCATCTATAGATTAGTTGTTTACTTCAAATGAGTAGGTACCTGATTTCAGTTCAGCCATCACCTTGCCTGTCAGTGAGCGGAACGGACCCACGCCTTCTGCGCCCTTGAGCACCTTGACTTTGTCAATGCCTGAAGCCTCAAGAGTGAGTGATGCGGTAGTGTTGGCAGGGACAGTCACTGTGTAGATAAATCCGTTGGCTGTCTTCTCCCAAGAGCTTGCGATCACACCGTATGGGCTCTCAAAGTAGCCGCTGGCGTTGCTCATATCACCGCCGACCTTAGGCTGGAGGAGGATGTGCTTGTAGGCAGGCTTCTCGACATCTCTCTGGATGCCAAGGCAGTGTGTAAACATCCACTCTCCGATCGCACCGTAGGCATAGTGGTTAAATGAGTTCATATCCACAGGACCAAATCCGTTTTCAATAGTGTATGAGTTCCATCTCTCCCACATTGTGGTCGCACCCTGAAGCACAGGATAGAGCCATGAAGGATACTTGGTCTGCTCAAAGAGCGTATATGCCACATCACTTCTTCCGTTTTCAGAGAGCACCGGATTGAGGTATGGAGTGCCGATGAAGCCTGTGGTCAGGGTGTTGCCATGCTTCTCGATGTTTTCCACAAGCTTGGCCACAGCCTTGTCCTTGACGTCATCCTCAAAGAGATTGAAATAGAGTGGAAGAGCATAAGATGTCTGGGTGTCTACCGGCACAAGCTCTCCATCCTTTGGAGCGTTTGGATTGGCTGGCATGCCCGGCCATCTGAATGCCACATAAGGAGCTACGGTTGTACCGTCTTCCCTGACATATTTCTCGTTCCAGGCTTTCTTGACATTTTCATAAAGAGCGGCATATTTCTGTGCGTCTTCTGTCTTGCCGATGGCTGCTGCCATGCGAGACATCAGAAGTGCATCGTAGGCATAGTAGGCGGAGTTGGTCAGACCGATATTGGTGCGCTCGATGGCAAGGTGATCTCCGATGCCGCTTGCGCTCTGGAGATAGCCGTTTGACTGCCTCTCAAGGTAGTCCATATACTTGACCATCGAAGGATAATGCTCCTCTACAACCTTGACATCACCATACTGCATATACACCTCATAAGGCACGATGATACCGGCTTCCATCCAACCCATCCAGCCAGGATTGTCGTTGGTGAAACCATAAGGCGGACGACCGGTGATAGGATAATAGTTGAAGTAGCTGCCGTCGTAGTTCTGGTTGTCTCTCATCGAGTGGAACCAGCGCGCATAGAACTTGTCTACCCAAGGGCTGAAGTAGGTGGCTGCTCGGGCAAATACCTGCGCATCGCCGGTCCATCCCTGTCTCTCGTCGCGCTGAGGGCAGTCGGTCGGCACAGCCTGGAAGTTGCCTCTCTGGCCCCACTGGATACATTCCCAGAGGCCGTTTACTGTCTCGTTGGAGCTTGTAAACTTGCTGGTTGTGTGGCCGATAGACTCGAGCACTACAGCCTTTACGCTGCTGAGAGGAAGCGGCTCTGAAAGACCGGTTATAGACACATAACGGAAGCCGTGATCAGTGAAGATCGGCTGGTAGGTCTCGCCTTCCTTCTTGCCTCTCATGATATAGTTGTCGATGGAGATCGCGCCGCGGTAGTTCTCCACATATACCTGTCCCTTCATCTCCTCATACATCTCCTTGGTATATGGTGCAACAGGATCTGTAGGGATGGTCTCAGGATAGATCATCTCGCCGTAGCGGAGGTTGATCACCTGACCGCTCTTGCCCTTCATGCCCTCAAGACGAGGCACGCCGACAACATTCTTGCCGAAGTCGTAGACAAATGTGCCCTTGACAGGCTCGCTCACCGAGATTGCATCGAGGGTGATATTGTTCTGGATAGGAAGTCCGACATAGGCCTGGATCTGCACCGGCGCTGCAGGACGCTCAAAGATATCGGCATTTGCCCATGAGCTGTCGTCGAAGCCGCCGTCTTTCCAGCCGTCCACTTCCTTGCGGGCATCGTAGTCCTCGCCAAACTGGAAGCCGTTTCTCACGACAGGACCGTGATCATATTTCTTCCAGCTACCGTCAGTCACCACTGTCTGAGAGGTGCCATCTTCAAATGTCACTACTAGCTTGGCCATCATCGACTGCTTGATGCCGTATGGATCCACGTATGAAGAGGTAAAGATGTTCAGATCGCTGTACAAGCATGGCGCCGATGCCGTTGGAACCCTGCTTGAGCATCGATGACACATCATAGGAATTATACATGATGCGGTAGCGGTAGTCTGTCCAGCCTGGGTTGAAGTAGTCGTTGCTGACTCTCTGACCATTGATATAGAACTCATAGATGCCGCGTGCTGTCACATAGAGGCGTGCGCTCTTGACAGGCTTTGCAAGCTCGACATTGCGACGAAGCATAGGGGCAGACACTTTGCCATAAGGTTCCCACACCTGAAGCGCGCCGGTGCCTGTCACTTTATGAGTCTCGGTAGGATCGGTATAAAGCACTGTGTTCCAGTTGCTTTCCCAGATCTTGATATTTGAGAACTCAGCTTTCTGGCCCTTAGGCTGCTTAAAACCGATAGAGTGGAGGCGAGCCCAGTCTGCGATGTATTCGCCACCAGGATATGGAGTGATCACCATCTGATATGGATTGCCTGAAGATACGTTTTCACGTGCAGGAGCTTTTGATACACCTTGAGTCGGTTTGAGCATCACACCGTCAATCCTTGCGATGAGGTTGCTCTTGAGGTGATAGCCCGGTGTGCTGACCTCAAGTCTCACACTATGCTTCTGATTTTTGTTGGCTTCTGTCACGATATCAGAGACATCTATGGTCGAGAGAGTCTTCACCTCACCATCGACAGCATAGCGGACGATAAACTTGGCAGCATCCTTCTCCGCGATATCAAGCTCTACCGTGATGTAATTGTTCTTATCCTTGACACTGTAGGCAAATGTAGCTTTGGTGCTGCCCACAGGAATCTGCACATCATAATCGATGTTGAAGAAGGTTCTGTACTTGGATGCACCCACCTCTTCCGAGCCGATCCACTGAGCTCTGCTCCAGCCAAGTCCCATCAGGCCTGTCTCAAACCAAGTCGGCTCTGAGGATACGGTATTGCCCTTCTCGTCCACCACGTCTACTTTCCAGAAATAGCGTGTGGCACCCTTGAGAGCTGCACCCTTGTAAGGAATGTTTATAGAAGTGTCGCCGAAACTCATCCCCGAATCATAGACATACTTACCTTCTGCAAGGTCTTCTTGGCTGGTCGCCACCATCAGGCGGTAGGCCCTCTGGCTGGCACCGACGCGATCAGAAGTCATCTGCCAACTGAAGTACGGGCGGGGGTCGTCGATGCCGATCGGCGTCTCCATCGACTCTGTGCGAAGGTTAACTATCTGAGTCTGGGCAAAAGCCGACAATCCCACAAAAAGTGAGACCAGACCCAAAAGCAATGATTTAATTCTTAGTGTCATAATCTTATGTTTTTAGCGAGTACTTGGGTAAAGATAAGAAAAAAGTTGTAATTTTATAGGGATTAAATCACAACAACCATGAAATACACATTACTATTAGCCGCAGCCCTGACCTTCGGGCTTCTTTCCTCAATTGACACACAAGCTCAGGATAGAGATGTAATCGCTGGCATCCCAGTCAATTACGACGAGTCCAAAGTGGGCGACTACAAAGCCACTCTTCCGGATGTACTGACAATGAACAACGGCAAGAAAGTGACATCTGCCAAGCAATGGAAAAAGCGCAGAGCAGAGATCCTTAAGATCTTTGAAGAGCAGCAGTATGGTAAATGGCCTGCCAAGAAGCCAAAGCTCCGCTATGACCTTCAGGAAGACCTCGGTTTTGAGGGCACAGCAGTGCGCAAGCAGCTCACATTATATTTCTCTGAGGACAAAAATGGTCCTAAAGTAGATGTACTCATCTACCTTCCAAAGGACGCCAATGGCCCTGTGCCGCTTCTCCTCAACCTCAGCTTCATGCAAAACAACATCACCGTTTCCGACCTGGGCGTCAAGCCTGGCCGCAGATGGGACGCCAAGACCGGCAGCTACGTCGAGCTTCCTGCCATGCAGGGTCAGGGCAGAAGGATGGGATTTGGCATGGATGCCACCATCAAGCAGTACCTCAAGGAGGGGTTTGGATTTGCAACTCTCTGCTACACAGACATTCAGCCTGACGCTCTCAACACCGAGACAGCTGGTGTGCGCGGACTTTACCTCAAGAAGGGACAGACCAAGCCGGCTGCCGACGAGTGGGGATCAATCTCCGCATGGGCATGGGGTGTGAGCAATATCATGGACTACTTTGAGATTGACAAAGATATCGATGCCACCCGCATCGCACTCACCGGCTGCTCGCGTCTGGGCAAGACCACCATGTGGACCGGAGCGCGCGAAGACCGCATCAAGGTCGTGATCGCCAGCTGCTCAGGCGAAGGCGGAGCCGCACTCAGCCGCCGCAACTACGGCGAGACAGTCGGTCACCTCGTGGAGCCAACTCGCTTCCCTTATCAGTTTGCAGGCAACTATTCGCTTTATGGCGACAAGGTTGAGCAGATGCCGATGGATGCACACATGCTTGTTGCGCTCATCGCACCTCGTCCGCTGCTTCTCTCTACCGGCGATACTGACACATGGTCAGACCCTAAGGGAGAATTCTACGCCGCAGTGGAGGCAGCGCCTGTATATGAGCTCCTAGGCAAGGATACAATGGGCCCCGACGTGATGCCACCTGCAGAGCAGCCGATCTACAGCACTCTGGGCTATGTGATGCACGACGGCGGACACGGCGTGCTCCCTCAGGACTGGACCTACTACCTTGAATTCATGAAACTCTATCTATAATCCTTATGAAACGACTTCTACCACTCGGACTCGGCTTGATAGCCGGCGGAGGCGCTCTTCTCGCTGCAGACAAAGACCAGCAGAAGATGAATGTGCTCTTCATCATGTCAGACGATATGCGCACAGACTGGAAGAGCTACGGCACTCCGCAGATGCACACCCCCAACCTGGACAGACTAGCTTCGCAGGGCGTGCAGTTTTTCCATAATTACTGCCAGTACCCGCTTTCCGGCCCGTCACGCACCTCGCTCCTCTCGGGGCACAGGCCGACATCGACGCGCATCTATGACAATTCGCCTTGGTGGGGCGCAGATCATCCTGAGTGGCAGAGTCTTCCGATGTATTTCAAGCAGCACGGATATACTACCTACATCGCAGGTAAGGTTTTCCACTCCGGCATCGAGGATACAGAGGCATGGGACTATGGCGGATGGGAACGCCGCCGCAATAAGGGAGTGGGCGACTGGGAGCCGGGGCACGTTACAGACGAGCAGCACAGGCTTTGGGTTGAAGCTCGCGGCGGTGGCAAAAACCTCATCAAGAAAAACGGCAAACGAGAGCTTCTGCCGACTGACGAATACAATGTCGGCCATGGTCGGGACTCGGACCGCTGGGGCCCTGACGAGACCAGATATATCAGCGAAGACCAGAACGCAGACAAGACCATCGCCCACATCAAGCAGGCGGCCCAGAGGGACGAGCCTTTCTTTATCGCGTGTGGTTTCTCCAAGCCTCACACCCCTTGTCTGGCGCCTCAAAGGTTCTTTGACCTATATAATATTGAGGACATTCCGCTTGAAGAGGATTTCTGCGCCTACCCTATGATCCCTCGCGGTTTCCCGGCCGGATCCATCAGGGAGATCAATGCCGACGTCTTCATCAACAGAAGGGCTTCGCCAGAGGATGCGAGAGCATTTACCCTCGCCTACTGGGCATGCATCAGCTATGTGGACTGGAATGTGGGCCGGGTGCTTGCCGCTCTTGAAGAAGAGGGGCTTGCCGACAATACGATCATCGTATTCTGCGTGGATCACGGATTTATGCTTGGAGAGAAGGGCAAATGGTCAAAGGCAGGCTCGCTCTGGGAGGAGGCTGTAAACACGCCGCTGGTGATCGTCGACCCAAGAGCCAAGGGCAACGGCAAGGTCAGCTACCGCATCACGGAGAACCTCGACATCTACCCTACCCTCGTTGAGCTTTGCGGCCTTCCGGCCAAGGCTGACCTCGAAGGCAGCAGCCTCGCCAAGCTTCTGGACGACCCGGAGGCCGAGTTTGACAAACCAGCCTACAGCGTATGGAACAACCACGGCAAGGGCATCACCGGCGTGGCCATCCGCACAGAGCGCTGGAGATATGCCGAGTTTTATGGTCCCGGCGCAGGCAGGATGCTCATCGACGAAGTCAATGATCCTGACGAGCTCGTCAACCTCGCCGACCAGCCAGACCTCGCACCTCTTGTCGAGAAGTTCCACCAGATGGCCGAAGAATATGTCAAAGGCCAGCGGGAGCTGAATGTAAATGAACTAAAATAGTTTTAAAATTACTCCGGCTCAAAACAAAGTGCTTAATAGAATAATCTCGGTATCATGCCGAGATTTATTTTTATGCTAAAAATCGTCTAAGAGCATGGCAGGTACTGCTGTATCGGTCACGGAAGGCAGCTGACTCCGATCGGGTACGGCCTTCGGCCTATCCTTCCCAGCCTGTCGGCCGGGCCCCTTCCGCTCAC
>CALEJC010000128.1 GCA_937898205.1 uncultured Bacteroidales bacterium | reverse complement strand
AGAGATGTCCTCTTGATATATCCGAGATGCGAGATAGTGATCACCACATCCTCGTCAGCATAGAAGTCCTCAGGATTGAACTCCTCAGCTGAAAGGGCAATCTCTGTCCTTCTTGCATCTCCGTACTTCTCCTTCATCTCCATCGTCTCGTCCTTGATGATGCCCATCTGACGCTTCTCGTCTGCAAGGACGTCCTCGCAATAACGTATGAATTTCATAAGTTCATCATATTCGTTCTGGAGTTTCTCTCTTTCGAGTCCGGTGAGCTGACGCAGACGCATCTCGACGATGGCGGTAGCCTGCAAGTCAGTGAATCCGAATGTCGCCATCAGTTCATTCTTGGCTTCATCGACACTCTTGGACGAACGTATGATGTTGATTATCTGATCGATGACATCGAGAGCCTTGAGGAGTCCCTCGAGAATATGAGCTTTCTTGCGCGCCTTCTCCAGATCGTACTTTGTCCTTCTCACGATCACATCGTGCCTGTGCCTTACGAAATACTTGATAAGGTCCTTGAGATTCAATGTACGCGGACGGCCGTTCACCAGAGCCACATTGTTCACAGAGAAACTTGACTGGAGCGGAGAATACTTGTAGAGCATATTAAGCACCACATTTGAATTCGCATCCTTCTTCAGTCTGATGACGATACGTACACCCTTCATTGTGGTCTCATCATTGATATATGCGATGCCTTCGATCTTCTTGTTCTCGACAAGCTCGGCGATCTTCTCGATCATCTCGCGCTTGTTGACCATATAAGGGATCTCAGTCACAACGATGGTCTCGCGTCCTGTATCACTCACCTCGATATCGGTCTTCGAACGGATCACGATACGTCCGCGGCCTGTCTCGAATGCATCCTTGATGCCCTGACGTCCCTGGATGATGCCTCCTGTAGGGAAATCCGGACCCTTGACATACTGCATGAGCTCCTCGACGGTGATCTCTGGATTGTCGATGTATGCGCAGATAGCGTCACAGCACTCGGTAAGGTTGTGAGGCGCCATGTTTGTCGCCATACCTACCGCGATACCTGAAGAACCGTTCAGGAGAAGGAGCGGAAGCTTGGTCGGAAGGACCGTAGGCTCCTGGAGAGAGTCGTCGAAGTTGTTCTGGAAATCAACGGTATCCTTGTCGAGGTCAGCAAGAACCTCGTCTGAAAGCTTTGAAAGCTTGGCCTCGGTATAACGCATCGCTGCCACCGGGTCACCGTCCATCGAACCGAAGTTACCCTGGCCGAAGACGAGCGGATATCTGAGGCTCCAGTCCTGAGCCATACGCGCCATCGCGTCATACACGCTGGAGTCGCCGTGAGGATGGTACTTACCGAGAACCTCACCGACGATACGGGCAGACTTCTTGGTCTTGCCGCTATAGTTGAGTCCCAGGCCGTCCATGCCAAAAAGCACACGACGCTGCACCGGCTTCAAGCCGTCGCGAGCATCAGGGAGTGCTCTTGAGACGATCACCGACATCGAATAGTCGATGTAGGCGGTGCGCATCTCGTGGTCGATCTCGACCTGCTCGATAAGTCCTGTCACTTCTTCCTGAGCCACCTCAGGATTCTTTACCTCAATATCCATAAAATTCTAAAAATCTTTTTCAAAAAAGCCTCAATTTCAACCCTAAAGCGAGGCTCGGGAAAACTAATCTTCCAAATATGCAAATTTAAGAAAAATATCGGATTTATTTGCTACTTTTGCGACGATATGCAGATAAAATTTTCGAGCAAATTATTTTCCATTCTTGGCTTTGCCAAGGACGAGGCGATGCGCACCGGGCACCTTGCCACCGGAGTGGACCACCTCACGCTCGCAATGCTGCGCCACGCCGATAATGCCGCTTGCCGCATCTTGACCGAGTTGGGAGCCGACTTGAGCGAGCTCAAGAGCAGCATTGACTCCGGCATTTTCCAGAAAGACAGCGTGCCGTTTGACCTGTATGACAAGATCCAGCCGTCGAAGTCAAGCCAGCAGATCGTCTCGATGGCAGCCTACGAAGCGCTTAGAGCCAAAGAACCTCTCGTAAAGCCGGAGCACCTCCTTCTGGCCCTCTCACGCAGCCAGGACAACATCACCAGAGATTGGCTGGAGGCTCACGGCTACGACTACGACCGCATCAAGGCACAGCTGAAGAAAAAAGAAAAGCTCCAACCAAGGAGCAAAATCCCTCAGAAGGAGCTTATGGCCATGCTTGGAGCTCAACTGTCCAAGCTTTACAGTCAAAACGGGGAAGACAAGGATTTCTCCTAGTCGGCCAACCTATCAAGCGACAACTTGACCAGTTCAGCAACTCTGGCTTTGTAGTCAGGGTTGGCATCTTTATGGTAGCGATGAGCGATTGCGCAGCACACAGTGCCGGCATTATGTCCAAGCTTTGCTGCCATGCCGGCAAGTGCAGAGCCTTCCATCTCAAAGTTGGTGATTTTGTAGCCCTTGTGCTCAAAACTCTCAAAATCCTCGAGCATATTTGGCATCGCCAAGCCCTGGCGCACTACCCTGCCCTGAGGACCATAAAAGCCTGATGCAGAGATAGTCATGCCTTTATATGTGTAATCCTTAAATCTCTCGATCAGGTAATCGCTCGCCTTCACGAAATATGGGGCAGGAAGCTTTTCATTCCAATGCACATGCTCGACAAACGCCTCTTCAAAATCGAGGAGAGCCACGCTGTCGCGACCTTCATACCAGTTGAGCAGACCATCACATCCGACCGAGATGTGAGAGAAGATAAATGCACCCACAGGGATCTCCGGCTGGATAGCGCCACAAGTGCCGATGCGGAGCACATTGAGCGTGCGGTGCTCAGGATATTCTTCGCGTGTCGCAAAATCCACATTGGCGAGAGCGTCAAGCTCCGTCATCACGATATCGATATTGTCTGTGCCGATGCCTGTAGACAGCACGGTAAACCGGCGGCTGCGATAGCGTCCTGTGATCCATACAAACTCTCTTGATGCTCCTTCGCACTCGATCTCATCAAGCAGAGGGCGAAACATCTCAACCCTGCCCGGATCACCTACAAGTATAACATTATCAGCAAGTTGCTCAGGTCTGATGTGAAGATGAAAAACCGAGCCGTCGCTGTTGATGATAAGTTCTGATTCTGGAATCCTCATGTTAATCGGTGTTTGTGTGTTATTTCTTCCTGCGTTTAGAACTCCTCAGGCGAGAGGCGCTCTGAACCATGAGTTCATCCGCAAAGATACTGCGGGAAGCAAGGATATTGAGCACCACGATAGCAAGAGGGAAAAGTATTGTGATGTGGAAAATCAGCACATCGCGAGTTGCAAAGTAATCCACGGCAAGCCATGCCTGCAGAGCAAGGGTTATTATTGCTGCCAGGTTGGATGTGCGCATCTGAAAGACCCTGAACTTCCATGTAGTTAAAGCCAGGATATTAAGAAGCGAAATGATAATGATCAAGACCAGATAAGGCACGTAGGAAGTAAATGTCACTCCGTCAGCCTTTTCCAGAAAAAGCATCAGTACCGAAAGCACTGTTGAGATAAACAAATAAAGTGTCTGTATCCTCTGCCACATAATTTTCTACTGTGAATTAAATCTTGCGAGAACGTTTTTCTCGTATGTTTTTGAAATAGGAATATAGTCGATACCCTCAAGATTGAGAGAGATGCGGTAGCCCTCCTTTTCTGCACGGAGGATTTCCACCTTGGTGATATTCACCACATATTTGCGGTGACACCTCACAAGGTCAGAATCAGCAAAACTCTCCTCGATGGTTTTAAGACGGCAGCGCAGCATGTATTGCTTTATCTCACCGTCACTATCTGAGTACCAGACTTTTATATAGTTGTCGTCTGACTCGATGAAATATAGGTTTTCCGAATTGATGGAAAACTTCAGCACTCCGTTATTGTCAAACAAAGTGATGCGTTTTTCTTCGTATGGCTTTGCCGGGGTGTCACTGACGACATTGCCATAGTTCATCAAGCGGATAGTGTTGTTCTGGTGAGCATAGCTATGATAAAGCACAGAAATCGCGTTTGGGACTCCAATAGCGACAATAGTGAAAGCTAATGCCGAGAAGAATATCTTATCATAACTATCCCCGTGAATATCAATTATATCATTGATGACAGCCTGATGTGTGAAGTAGGTATATACTGCACTGACAGCCAGCACTTCCGCGATGCTCCAAAGCACATAATGCAGGACAGTAAAGTTGGCATCATTTCTTCTGCGATATATCAGCATTTTACTGGCTATCACTATAAAAGCAGAGATGAGTATGAAGATGACGGTCAGAGAAAACGCCTGACTGACTTCCAGTTCAAACCACGCATTATGAGCAAACGGAACTCTCAGAAGGATAAACACGAGCGCAAACAGGGCCGTAAAAGTACAGGTCCAGATCAGTTGATATTTACCGATAATATACCTCGGCAATTGGTCGTGAATCGAAAGCATATATTATCCAAATATCCACAAATATACTAAGAATCATCGAAAATTAGTAACTTTGGAGGCTTAACTAATCAATTTAGAAGATGAACAAGAGAGTAGCTGTTACCGGAATAGGAGTTATCTCCTGCGTGGGTAAAGACGTAAATACTTTTTGGAACAACCTTAAAAACGGAGTATGCGGCATCGAACGCATCACCGAATTTGATACAGAAAACCTTCCTGTCAAGATCGGAGGTAAGATCAGAGATTTCAAGCCGGAGGAGTTTGGCATGGACAAGCCTTTTATCCGCAAGCAGGATCCGTTTACAATCTTTGCGATGGCAGCTACCTATCAGGCTATGAACGACTCAGGTCTTGTCTCAGGGGAAAACATTGACCCTAAGCGTCTTGGCGTCTATGTCGGCTCCGGCATCGGCGGATTTCAGACCATCCAGCGCGAGCTCGGCAAATTCAACGAAGACCAGAGCGGACAATGGGTTTCGCCCAACTTCGTCCCTACGATGATCAGCGACATCGCCGGAGGTCAGATTGCCATCAAATATGGCGCGCAGGGCTCTTGCATTGATATCGTAACCGCATGCGCCACTTCCACTCACTCCATCGGAGAGGCCTACAGAGCCATCAAGCACGGCTATGCAGATGCAATCATAGCAGGCGGCACAGACCACTGCACCATCCCTATCGGCATCGCCGGATTTGCCAATGCACGCGCACTCTCCCGCAGTGAGGACCCGAAATATGCTTCGCTTCCTTTTAATGCCAACAGAGGCGGATTTGTGATGGCAGACGGCGCAGGAATCATCATCCTCGAGGAGTGGGAAAGAGCCGTTGCGAGAGGCGCACACATCTATGCAGAGGCTGTCGGCTACGGCAGCACTTGCGATGCATACCACGCTACCGCACCGCGCCCTGACGGAAGCACCCAGGCAGAGTGCATCAAAATCGCCCTCGAAGAGGCGGGATTTGATCAGGAGAAGGATTGCGTATACATCAACGCCCACGGCACAGGCACTGCCCTCAACGACGCCACAGAGACACGCGCATATAAGATTGCCTTCGGCGAATTTGCGCAGAAGTGCCACATCAGCAGCACCAAGTCAATGCATGGTCACATGTTTGGCGCAACCGGAGCAGTAGAGGCCGCAGCCACTGTGCTCGCTCTGCAGGACGGCATCGTTCCGCCAACCATCAACCTTGATACCCCTGACCCGGAGTGCGACCTTGACTACACGCCAAACACTGCCGTCAAGGCAGTGCTCACTCTCGGACTCAGCGACTCGTTTGGCTTCGGCGGTCACAACGCCTGCATCGCCTTCCGCAAGACACACTAGAGCACTTCGTGTGCGGAGAGCGGCCCCGGCGCACACGAGAGGTGCTTTGACGAGGCTGATGGGTGCGGAAACGACCTTCAGCGCACACGAGTGGCAGTTATAAAAAGAAGCGCCGGTCCTTGACAGGGTCGGCGCTTCTTATGAGACTGGAAATACTATTCTGTCTCTTTGAGTCTCTCGGCGTTTTCTGCGATCTGGAGTTGATCGATACACTCCTGGATCTCACCATCCATAAATACAGGGAGGTTGTACATTGACCAGTTGATGCGGTGATCTGTCACACGACCCTGAGGGTAGTTGTAGGTGCGGATCTTAGCCGATCTGTCACCGGTAGACACCATGGTCTTGCGCTTTGCAGCGACACTGTCAAGGTACTTTTGGTGCTCGAGATTATAAAGACGGGTTCTAAGTTCTTCAAATGCGCGGTCTTTGTTTTTGAGCTGAGAGCGCTCCTCCTGACACTGCACCACCAGACCAGAAGGGATGTGGGTAAGACGCACAGCCGAGTAGGTAGTATTTACTCCCTGTCCGCCAGGACCTGAAGCACAGAAGAGGTCAAGTCTGATATCGTCCCAGCTGAGTTCCACATCAAATTCGCCTGCCTCAGGGAAGACCGCTACCGAAGCCGCAGAAGTCTGGATACGTCCCTGGGTCTCTGTCTGTGGCACACGCTGCACGCGGTGTACACCCGACTCATACTTCATCACGCCATAGACACCGTCGTTGCCGCTGATCTTGAAGACGATCTGCTTGAAACCGCCTGAAGTGCCCGGTGCCTGATCGGTAACTTCGAGCTTCCAGCCGCGCGACTCCACATAGTGCTGATACATGCGGAAGAGGTCCCCTGCAAAGATTGCCGCCTCGTCTCCACCGGTACCACCGCGGATTTCGACGATAGCGTTCTTGCTGTCGTCAGGGTCGGCAGGGATGAGCAGGAGCTTGATATTCTGCTCCATCTCCGGGATACGTGGCTCGATGTCGCTGATCTCCTCGCGTGCCATTTCGCGAAGCTCCTCATCCTTCTCGTTGACAAGAATATCCTTGGCAGACGCGAGATCCTGCAACATACGCTCATATTCCTTACCTGCTGCAATGATTGGTTGCAACTCCTTATAATCCTTGTTGAGCTGGACAAATTTCTTCATATCAGCCATCACCTCAGGGCTTGAAAGCTGGTCCTGAAGCGACTGGAACTTATCCTGCAGGGAGAGTACCTTCTCCAATAGTTTGTTGTCTGCCATAGGGTCTTTAATCTATCTTTTTAATATAGCAACGACGTCGCATAAACAACTCGTGCTCATAACTGTTCCAAATATTGACGGCACTGTTGGACTCGATCTGAGGATTGGAGATCGCCCAGCGGTTGCCGATCGCCTTGGCCTTCTCGGCCATTAATTTATAATATACGGCACTCACACCTTTGTTCTGCCAATCCGGCGCTGCACCGTTGATCATCAGGTCTGTGGTCTCATAGTTGTTAAGCGCCCTGAGCAAGTGTATCCAACCAAACGGGAAAAGCCTGCCCTTTGCCTTCTGGAGCGCTTTTGAGATGCTCGGAAAAGAGATGCCAAAAGCAACAATCTCCCCTTCCGGCGAGAGCAGCAGGCAACTTGCCTTGTCGTTGATATATGGCATCACGCTCGCTGCCTCCTCGTCCATCTCAGCTTCGGTCATGGGGATAAAGTTATATACACTGGAGGCAAAACTCTCGTTGTATACTTCAAAAAACTTCCTCACCAGAGCCTTGTCCTTCTTGAGTGAACTCAGATTACCAACCTTCAGGTCATATCTCTGCCGGACTATCTTTGCCACTCGCTCTGTCTTTTCAGGCACACCATGATCTGCGACCATCTTGTACTGTAACCAATCACACTCCTTCTCAAAGCCCAAGGCCTTAATTAAGTCATTGTAGTATGGATAGTTATAAAGACAATTAAAAGGCGGGATATTGTCAAAGCCCTCGACCAGCATACCTTGCTTGCCCAAAGTATTGTAGTAGAGAGGCCCGTGGATCTCTTCCATCCCCTGCTCCTTGGCCCAGGCTTCCGCCGTTGAGATGAGAAGGCGGGCCACTTCAATTGAATTTATAGTATCAAACCATCCAAATCTTGCCCTTTTGGTATTATATCTCTCGTTGTAGCGAGGGTTGACCATCGCACAGATGCGCCCTACTGTCTGCTTGCCGTCCTTCACAAGCCACATCCTGCGGCTGCAATAGGAGAGAGTTGAAACGCCGGTGAGTGATTTATACTGATCAGAGTGTAAAGCAGGAACATATTGCGGGCAATCCTTATATAGCCTGTCAGGAAACCTGACAAACTCCCTGAGATCCCTTCTGCTCTCTACTTGGACAATCTTATAATCAGGCATATGGTTTACAATACAACTTACAAAGATAACAATTTTATGATATTGCTACAAACCGAGCGCCTTGCCCTCATCCCAGATAGCATCCATCTCAGCAAGAGTCATCTCGCTGAGCAGACGACCTTTTTTGAGAGTGTGCTCTTCGAGGTAGCCAAATCTGCGACGGAACTTGCTGCATGTGCGGCTCAATGCCTTTTCCGGATCCACATCGTAGAGCCTCGCAGCATTGATCACTGCAAACATCAGATCCCCAAACTCTTCTTCCATGTGGTCCTGATCCTCCTCTCCGCAGGCTTCCTTGACCTCTGAGAGCTCTTCGCTGACTTTGTCCCATACATCCTCTTTCTTCTCCCAATCAAAACCGCATCCGCGAGCTTTTTCCTGCATCGAGAGGGCTTTAAGGACGGCAGGCATGGCATCGGGGATGCCGGAAAGGATGGTCTTATTGCCACCCTTCTCTTTGGCCTTAACCAACTCCCATGTATCAGCTATATCTTTGGCTGTCAAATCTTTATCTTTGAGATCTCCAAACACATGAGGGTGACGAAACTCCATCTTATAGCAGACTTTTTCTATACTGTCTGCCACATCAAACAAGCCTTGCTCCTGAGCGATGCGTGCATAAAACACGAGGTGATACAGCAGGTCTCCAATCTCCTTGCTGATCTCTTGAGTATCGTTTTTTATGATGGCATCGCTGAGCTCGTAGACTTCTTCCTCGGTCATCGGGCGGATGGTTTCCATGGTCTGAGCAGCATTCCAGGGGCACTTCTCACGCAGGGCATCCATCGTGTCAAGCAGTCTTCCAAATGCGTTTATTTTTTCTTCTCTACTATGCATAAGTGATATAATATTTGCTATTTTTGCGATTGCAAATCTAAGAAATATCACTAAAACATGAAAACAGCCAAGTATGTTTCTGCCGACGAGGCAGTGAGCCACATCCCTTCCCATTGTCATGTGCACCTTAGCAGTGTCGCAAGCGTGCCACATTGTCTGATCCAGGCCCTCTGCAGAAGGGCTGATGCCGGAGATGTGACAGATCTGCATTTTCATCACTTCCACACAGAAGGGCCCGCACCATACAGCGAGCCGAAGTATGAAGGCATCTTCTTTGAGCAAGGTTTCTTTGTCGGACCAAACGTGAGAAAAAACGTCAATGCCGGATATGCCGACTACCTTCCTGTGCACCTGGGTGAGAGCCAGAAACTGTATAGATGTGGATTCATCAAGCTTGGCGCAGCACTGGTCAATGTTTCTCTTCCCGATAAAGACGGCAGAGTGAGCCTCGGCACTTCGGTTGACTGCTCGGTTGCAGCGATTGAGAGCGCCGATCTGGTGATCGGTGTTGTTAACCCCAATGTCCCTTATGCCTTGGGCGACCTCGTCAGCCTGGACAAGTTTGACTACCTTGTGGAAGACGACACGCCTCTGGTGACTGCAGCATTTGCGGAGCCGACCCCGACAGAAGTGCTCATCGGCAAGAATTGCGCAGCGCTGGTGGAAGACGGTGACTGCATCCAGATGGGCATCGGAGCTTTGCCAAACGCCCTCGCGGCTCAGCTCGGCGGCCACAAGAACCTTGGCCTGCACACCGAGATGTTTGCTGACGGCCTCCTTGGCCTCATCAAGAAAGGCGTGATCAATGGCGCATGCAAGAAGATCGACACCGGCAAGGTTGTCGCTTCGTTCCTGCTCGGCTCGCAAGAGGTGTACTCATATATTGACAATAACCCCAGCGTGAATATGCGCGATATCGGCTACACCAACGACCCATACATCATCTGCCAGAACCCTCACATGAAGGCCATCAATTCGGCAGTAGAGGTCGATCTGACCGGACAGATCTGCGCAGACTCCATCGGCACCCGCATCTTCAGCGGCACAGGCGGCCAGCTGGAGTTTGTCAGAGGCGCCAGCATGTCTGAAGGCGGCAAGAGCATCACCGCTCTCGCTTCGCGCACCAACAAAGGCCAGAATAAGATTGTCGCCCAGCTCAATCCTGGCGCAGGCGTAGTGACCCCAAGACCGGACGCACACTGGATCGTGACCGAATACGGCGCAGTAGATCTCTATGGCAGAAGTCTCCAGGAGAGAGCCAAGCTACTCATCAGCATCGCCCATCCGGACGACCGCGAGATGCTTGATCGTCAGGCATTTGAGCGCTTCGGCCCACACTGGCACAATCTGAGTCTATAACAGCCCCCTGCGACGGGCATACTCGATGATAAAATCGGCAGTGCCCTCGTCTCCCAGAAGTGAGGAGTCGAGGCACAGGTCGTATTCTGAAGCCACGCCCCAGTGACCCAGAGTAAAGAAGTCATACCAAGACTGGCGTGACTTGTCTGTCTTTGTCACAAGCTTGGTGGCATCTTCAATGCCGAGACCAAGACGGGTCATTGCCTCGTTTACCCTCCACTCAAGAGGAGCAGAAAGGAAGACATCAAGACAAGTGCGATCTCTAAGGATGTAGTTGGATGCTCTTCCGACAAAGATTGCGCTACCCTCATCTGCGAGCTCTTTGATCACATTGCTCTGGATCATGAAAAGCTCCTCGTCAGAGATTGAGTTGCGATAGAAATCCAGACGCAGAAAGCTCTTGACCTCATCACTCCTACGGAAGAGATCCACAGAAAAGCCGCTTCTTTCAGCCGCCTTGAGGATGAGTTCATTGTCATAGACAGGGATGTCCAGTTTCTGTGACAGACAGTCTGCAACTCGTCTTCCGCCGCTGCCGAACTGGCGTCCGATATTGATTATAAGATGCTTTTCCATATAGAATTATTTGATCGCACTACCAAGTATATCCGCATCACCGCCATCTTTGAGAGTATCAAACTTGCGGAAGAGCCTGAGGATGAGGATTGCGGAGATTATCACGCTGAGGATATCCGAAATCGGAAAGCTGAACCAGACTCCCTTCTCCTCAAAGAAGGCAGGAAGAATAAAGATGAGAGGCACAAGAAGCAGAAGCTGTCGCGACAGTGACAGGAATATTGAGGTCTTGACCATGCCCAGACACTGGAAGAAGTTGCCCGCAACCATGCTGAAGCCGACCATCGCAAATCCTGCATTAAGGTATCTCAGCGCCATCGATCCCTTTTCCACCATCAGAGGGTCGTTGGTAAACAAGCTCACCGCAGCCTGAGGGATGATCACTGACAACAGACAGCAAATCATGGTCACGAGGACTTCCCACTTGGCTGTGAGGACAAATATCTGCTTCACCCTCCTATACTGTCTGGCTCCATAATTATAGCCCGCAATAGGCTGCAGACCCTGATTGAAGCCCATACAGATCATCACAAAAAACATTGTAAACCTGTTGGCGATGCCGTAGGCTCCGATGGCTAAGTCACCGTCGTATTCCTTCAAGCCTTTGTTGATG